>WQSA01000075.1 GCA_009788135.1 Candidatus Fibrimonadales bacterium | reverse complement strand
GGTGCAACTTTGGAACCCTGCGATATTCAAGGCAGCATTGCCAAATGCGCAACCTTGGCTTTTGCAACTCAGAGCGATGTTTCTTTTTGCGTGGAAAAATCCGCTTACGGCACTGCTAGAACAACAAAGGCGGCGATGGTTTTTGTGCCCAAAGATTTCAGTGGTTGGGCTGGCGAGGCTAAGGTTTTGGCAAGGGTGGAAAGTCCTTACAAGGCTATAATTGAATGTGCAAAAATTTTGAACAAAAAGGAATTCGCTCCGAGCAAAATTCATCCATCTGCGCATATAAGCCAGAATTGTTTTGTTCCTGATGGCGTGGAAATAGGGGAGAACTGCGTTTTGCATTCTGGCGTTAATCTTTATCCGAATGTCGTTGTGGGCAAGGGAACTGTTTTGCATTCAGGCGTTGTGGTTGGCTCTCGTGGTTTCGGTTTTTACAACGATCTGGTTGAAGTGCCTCATTTTGGCGGCGTTGTGATAGGGGAGAATTGCGAGATTGGTCCGAACTCTGTTATAGCGGCTGGTTTTTTGGAAGCTACGAGGCTTGGAAATAATTGCAAATTGGATAGCTTTGTGCAAATTGGGCATAATTGCATAGTGGGCAACAATGCGATTTTTTGTTCGCAGTCCGGGCTTGCCGGCTCTGTTATAGCAGAAGATAACATAACGCTTGCAGGCGGCGCTCAGGTTGCAGGGCATTTGACTTTGGGCAAGGGCTGCGTGGTTGCTGCAAAAGCTGGAGTTACCAAGAGCGTGAAGCCTGGGGCAAAGGTGGCTGGATTTCCTGCCGTTCCTATTGAGGAGTGGCGGAAAAATTTTGTAAATTGTACATAATGACCACACAATCCATTCTGATAAAAAATGTTCGACCTTTTGCTAACAACGCTTGGCAAAACAAACAAGACATTACTTTGGGAAGCGGCCCTTCCGTTGAAATAGATGGCTCAAACCTCGTTGCTCTTCCGGCCCTCTTTGCAATAGGCGCAGATTTCCAGGAACCGATCAGAGACGATGTTTATTCCTACGCCGATGGTTTTGAAGCCATGCGAAGAGGCGGATTTTGCGGTTGTCTCTACGAGAGCAAGGCTAATCCCATAGACGATTTGCAGCAGTTGGTATCTTTTAAGCATATTTGCGAGAAGTCAAACTTGGATATTTCGCTTTTGGCNTCGTTCAGCAAAGCGAATGAGAATAAAAACATAAGCGAGATGCTTGAGCTTGCGAATGCGGGAGCGGTTGGGTTTGGAGACGGCGGAGTTTTTCCNGGAAATTTGCGTTTTTTGAGAATGGTTTTTGAATACGGAAAGGTGACAGGCAAAACATTTTATTTTCATCCTCTTGAGCAGAGCTTGTGCAGCATGGGCGTTGCGAATGAGGGTTTGCATTCGGATACAATCGGGTTCAAAGGCATTCCGGAGCAGGCGGAGACAATAGCGGTTTATCAGATTTTGGAGTTTTCCGGTTGGTTTGGAGTTCCTGTGCATTTGCGTGAAATTTCTTGCAGGAAAAGTCTTTTTTTAATTTCGGAGGCAAAGCAGCTAGGCGTAAAAGTTTCGTGCGATGTTGGTCTTTATCATCTTTTGTATGATGATTCTTCGCTTTTGGAGCTTTCTTCTGAGTATCGTTTTAATTCTCCGCTGAGAACCGCTGAAGATAGAAACGCGTTGTGGAGTGGTCTTTTGGATGGTACGATAGATTCAATAAGTTGCAATCATTTTCCTGTTCGCAAACAAGACAAGCAAACAACTTTTGAGGATGCGAGTCCGGGCGCAGTATCTTTGGAAGTCGCTCTTTCCGCTTTGTGGCAAATCGCTTCTGAAAAAACATCTGGCAATCCGGAGCGTTTGTTGAAGTGGTTTGGAGCAGGCACTTTGAATTTGGAAAAGCCGGATAATCTGATTTTGTTTAATCCTGATTTGGAGTGGGAAGTTAAGGAGAGCGCTTTTGCCGGTTCGGTGTGCAATTCTCCGCTTTTGGGGAAGAAGCTGAAGGGGAAGATTGTGGGGACTTATTTAGGGTCGCAGTGGCGGGGATTTTAAAATCTCATCCTCAGCGTCAGGGAGAGCGGGTTTAGCAAGTCCGCTTCCCATTCATATATAAAAGCGTAGTCTATCCAAAGAATTTTGTCTGAAATATTAAACCCGTATCCCCAGCCTATGGATGGATTTTTCCCGTCTATGCCAAAACGCAAATCGCCGTTTGCAATAGCTCTCCATTCAAAGCCAAACCTGCTTTTGAAAATATGCCAGTCTGGGTCAAAAACGAAAAGCGTGTCTGCTACCTGATAGCTTAAAAGCGAAAGCGAAACGGAAACCGGTTTGCTGAGGAGCAAGTTTCTGTGCGTAGCTCCGACTTCAAAAGTCTTAGGACGAAGAGCNTCGCTGCTGGGNAACGAGTTGTCTCTGCTCGGATTTCTGCGCCAAGAAGCGGAGAGTTTTGAGTTTAGGCCCAGATTGCGAATTTGCAAACCGCTTTGCCATTTCGCATTCCAGAATCTGAACCAGCCAACATCAATAGAAAGCGGGCTTTGATATTCGTTCATAACGCCCCATTCGCTGCCAAGCCCAAGCCGATCGTAGGCTATGGAAAGCGAAACTCCTATTCCGTCTGCTTTGCTGAGCCTGTATCCAAGCCCTGCATATCCCAGCATAAAAAATGGCGCAGCGGTTCCCCGGTCATTGTCATCTTCGTCTATGAGCAGAAAATCCGTATCGCCTCTAAACAGAATCGCCATTCCAACGCCCATTCTGTTTCCTGTTGCTCCCTCAATTCCAAATGAACCGCCGGCTCTGTTTAAACTGCGGTTCTCTGCATGCAAAGCGATTGCCAAATCTCGCTTAAATGCCAACATTCCGGGGTTCCAGTACGCTGCGGAAAAAGTTGATGTATCTGCAGCAGCAGCGTTTCCCTTGGCAAGTTCTCTTGAGCCCGCTCCCATTCGCTCGGCTACTGCGTCCATGCTTCCCAGAGACGCTTGCTTTTCTGCATAAGCAAAAACGGCGAGAATTAAAATTAACCAGCGCACTATCAGTTTCCTCCCAGGCTCATCGCTTTTGTCCAGCCTGTGTTTCCGTGGTTGTCGCTGACTTTTATATAGTATGTGCCCATTGCGGCGTGGCGGCCGCTATCGTCTCTTCCGTCCCAGATGTCTTCGCTTGGGTTTGAGCTGCGGACTGGGTCTGCCAGGCGCAGAGCATTTTTTACTATTGTGCGGATTTTTTTCATGTCGTAGCTAAAAACTTCTATGGTTATTTTTGAGTTTTCTGAAACTTTGTATGCAATCAGGGATGTTGCGCTTTGCCCTCTTAAAACGCTGGGCACTGCTCGGATCGTTTTGAGATTGTTGCCAACGGGGCTTCGGTTCATCAGGTTTTTCCATGTTTTGCCTGTGTCTGCGGAGAACAAGATTCCGTTTCCATAGGTTGCGACTGCAAGCCCTTGAACGCTGCTGTTTATGGGGAAGTCCGTAACTGCAATCACAAATTCCGATCTATTCTGAGCTACGTTGTTTTTCAGCAAGAATCCGTAATGGCTTTCTATTCCGAGCGCTGCGTAAAAGGTTTCGTTCCCTATTTTTGCAGTGGAATTTATGGTAGCTTTTATGCCGTTGACCATGATTGTATCTGGTATTTTATGCTCTAAAGTGTCGAGTTTTAAATTAAATTTTCCGTTTGCAAACTCTGCCGTTCCAGCGTTTTTTGTGTGATACCCGTTTTCAATTTCGTAGTAAGGCATATAAAGTTTTCCATTTTCGTAATACCATATTGCAGCTGGAACCAAATCATTGACCAGCGAATATTCTTTTGGAAACGGATAGCTTTGTATTTCTCCGAATTGCTGTTCGTTTACCTGTATTTTATCTATAGCGTGTTTTGAAACGGCCAAGAATTCTCCGCTTTGCGTGGAAGGCATTACGGCGAAAATAAAATTGCTGGCTAGGGTTGCTAGGAGAGAAGACACTGGAAGAAAATAGAAAATTCGTTTTTCTACTTTAGTCAAGTGCTTCGTGCTTTGGAACTTGCCACTTATGCTATAAAAAATTGCCGCCCTAATCCTGCGGTTGGAGCCGTTATTGCAAAAGATGGCAAGGTGATAGGGGAGGGTTATACGCAGGAGCCAGGCAATGCCCATGCGGAAATTGTCGCTTTGAAGAATGCCGGCGAGAATGCAAAAGATGCGGAGCTGTATGTAACTTTGGAGCCGTGCAGCCATTATGGGAGAACGCCTCCTTGCACGGATGCTATAATAAAAGCGGGAATAAAAAAAGTTTATTACGGATATTTGGATCCCAATGGTTTGGTGAGCGGAATTGAAAAATTGAATGAGGCTGGGATTGAAACAGTAAAAGAAAATTTAGATGGATTGGTGGATGATTTTTATGAATCTTATGCTTGGTTTGTGCAAAATAAAATGCCGTTTGTCACATTGAAAATAGCCCAGACTATGGATGGGTTTATTGCAAACGATGATAAAACTCCGTTGAAAATTACAGGTGAGCAGTCGCAGATTGCGCTTCACAGGTTGCGCAGTTTTTGCGATGCAGTTGTTGTTGGCGGAGGAACATTTCGCAGCGATAATCCGCAGTTAACTGTAAGGAAGGTTAAGGGTGCAAATCCGCAGAGGATTATTTTTAGCAGGAGCAATTTTAGCGGCGGGACTTTTGAGGAGAACTGGCGTTTGATTCTTGCGCAGTGCGCTGAAAAGGGTATGCATCATATTTTGGTTGAGGCTGGCGCAGAGCTTGCGAAAAATTTGTTTGAAATTCCCGGCAGTTTTAACAAATTTTTGCTATGGACTTCGCCGCTTAGGGTTGGCAAAGGGTTGCGCTGGGAAATGCCGAAAAACCTGGTTTTAAAGAGAACTTATATGCAGGGCGAGGATTTTTGCGGGGAGTTTAAGCTGTAAATAGTTTAAATAATGGCTTTTGTCGTTTTTTCTCATTTTTTCCACAAAAAAATGTATATTAATATTTGGTTTAATGTTAAATAGGAGAATATTATGAAAAAGTCCATGCTTACAGTAGTAGCTCTAGCAGCAATAGTTGCTCTATTTTTCGCCGCTTGTTCCAGTGATGACAGCGGCCCTTCAACAGTAGGTTGTAACCTCAGCAACGGTACTTGCATTGAAGTCGCCTCAATTGAACAATGCACTAGCGCCGGTGGCGCACCAGCCACACAATGCACAGCAACTCCATCAAGCAACAGCGGCGGCGGCAGTAGCATTCTTGCTTGCTTAGTAGGAGGAGTATCTTGTATTCCGGTACTAGATAAAGCAACATGCGACGCAGCCTCCGGTAGCATCGTTAAATCATGTCAAGGCAGCGATCAATTTGTAAACTGCGAAATAGCGAATGTTTGCACACCTGTGCAATCAGCGCAAGTATGTCAAATGTCCACGGGCACAGTAGTTGCAACATGCCCCGGCTCCGGCGGCAACCCAGGCAATAACAATTCCAGCAGCAGTGTTGGTGGCAACCCAGGCAATAACAATTCCAGCAGCAGTGTTGGTGGCAACCCAGGCAACAACAACTCCAGCAGCAGCAGAACTACTGGCGGCGAAGAAACAGTAAATTGTAAACTCGTCGAGTACGGTATTTGCACTGATGTACTTACCGCTGCTGAATGCACCTCCATGGGCGGAACGCAGGTTGTATCATGCACGCCACCACCAAAACCAAAGCTGTTTTGTGACTTTGGCTATCCGACTACATCCGGTGGCGGTTGCTATCCAATAAGTACGGCATCTGAATGCGATACGGAATATGGCCAAGTAGCAACAAAATGCGGTCAAAGGAACGATCAATTTTGCCAGTGGAGCAGTACTAATGAGTGTCATTTGACAGCAAGCACATCTAAGTGTCAAACCGATTACGGAGCTTCTGTAAGTTTGTGTCCAATAAGTACACTAGATGAAGATTTCTATTGCTATTATGGCGGTTACGAAGAAGACTGCTCCAAAATTGGAGGCAAGGGATATAGCAGAGCTACTGATTGCGCTTCAGACGGTGGTGCTATTGTAAAACGAGCTTTCTGTGTAGAGAATGAGATTCCCATTTTTCTTAATTAACCCACTATAACCAAAGCCCCGAAAGGGGCTGTATATATTTAAAGCATCTTTTTAATTTTTGCGAAATTTTGCAACACTCCGTTCACAAAGGACGGAGAATCTTCGTCCGAGTATTTGTTTGCAATTTGCACGGCTTCGGAGAGAATCACTTTTATCGGAGTATCTGCGATTAGCATTTCTGTCATCGCTATTTGCAAAATTATCTTGTCTATAGTGGAAAGACGCTCTGGAGACCAGTCCGGAATTATTTCCAGAAATGTATTGCGAAATTCCTCTTTTCTTTCCAAAACTCCGTCAAGGAGTTTCATTCCGAATATCTGCATATCGCTGCTTATAGGATTGCTTTCCAAAACGCCTGGCAAACAATAGCCCGGAGCTTCGCCTGTTATTTCCATAGCATACAAAAGTTGCATGGCAAAGACCCGAGCGGGCCTGCGCGAAACGGATGGCATTAAGAAATCCTTTTATACAAATTTACCATTTCAACAGCGGCAAGAGCAGCGTCTGCTCCCTTGTTTCCGCATTTCAAGCCTGCTCTGTCCATTGCCTGCTCAACAGTATCGGTAGTCAGCACTCCGAAAATAACAGGGATTTTTCCTTCTCTGGCCAAGTGCGCAATGCCAGAATTCACAGCATTTGAAACATGGTCAAAATGCGGAGTTGCTCCGCGTATAACAGCGCCCAAAACTATAATCGCATCAAATTTTTCGCTTTTGGCAAAGCGAGTTGCCAAGCCCGGCAACTCAAATGCTCCCGGCGCCCATGCAACGGTAATATCGTTTTCGTTAACTGCGCATCTCTTCAATTGCACAAAAGCCCCTTCTAAGAGGGACTTTGTGACGGTTTCATTAAAACGAGAAACTGCAATCGCAATTTTCAAATTTTGCCCGTCTAAACAACCTTCTAAAATTTTCATAGAAGGTTAATATAGAAAACTATTTTTAAGTCCTGTAATTCGGGGATTCTTTTGTTATCGTTACATCATGCGGGTGACTTTCCTTTAATCCAGCGCTGGTTTGCTGCACAAAGTTGGCTTTTGCTCTGAGCTCAGCCAAATTTCTTGCTCCAACATACCCAAGAGTCGCGCGTATTCCGCCGGTAAGTTGGTATATGAGATCTTTGAGCGGACCTTTGTATGGAACTCTGCCTTCAATGCCCTCTGGAACTAATTTGGATTCTTCGTCGCTTTTGACATCTGCTTGAAAATAGCGGTCTTTAGAGCCTTCTTTCATGGCGCCTATAGAACCCATTCCGCGATAGCTTTTGAAAGTTCGGCCATCTGCCAGAATAATTTCGCCAGGGCTCTCTTCCGTGCCGGCCAAAAGCCCGCCCAGCATAACCGAATGGGCTCCTGCAGCGAGCGCTTTTGCAATATCGCCGGAATTTTTTATTCCGCCATCGCCAATTATGGCAACTCCATGCTTTTCAGCTTCTTTTGCGCATTCCATAATCGCTGTGAACTGCGGAACGCCAACGCCGGCCACAACTCTCGTGGTGCATATTGAACCAGGGCCAATGCCAACCTTCACAACGTCTGCGCCGCACTTTGCCAAATCCTTGACCGCTTCGGCAGAAGCCACGTTTCCGCCTACAAGCGTTAAATGCGGGTATATTTTTTTGAGCGCTTTTACCATATTGCGAACATTTATATGATGTCCGTGAGCTGTGTCCACCACGAGCATATCAACACCGGCTTCTACCAAAGCGGCAGCGCGTTCCAGCGTATCCGGCGCTGTGCCAACCGCTGCGCCAACGCAAAGCTGCCCGTTTGAATCCAGGCAAGCTTCGGGGTTAAACTCTCTTTTTAGAATGTCTGTTAGGGTTATCAATCCTTTCAAATAATTATTGCTGTCCACTAGCAATAATTTTTCAATGCGGTTTGTGTTCAGAATTTCTTTTGCCTTTGCGAGCGGTATTTTGGGAGAGGCAGTGATGAGCTTTTTTGTCATCACGTCTTTTAGTTTTATGCTTCGGTCTGTAACCGTGCGCAAGTCTCTGCCTGTGATTATGCCAACGAGTTTGCCTTTGGAAAGCACCGGAAAACCGCTGATTTTTTGCTTTGCGGAAATTTCAAAAGCTTTGGAAACTGGTTCATTTGCATCAAGGGTTATAGGATCCAGCACAACGCCGGACTGCCATCTTTTCACCTTTCTAACTTCGCCAGCCTGAAGCTCAATGCTCATGTTTTTGTGTATAATTGAAATTCCGCCCTGCAAAGCGAGCGAAATTGCGAGCGGCGCGGTGGAAACCGTGTCCATGGCTGCGCTTAGAATAGGAATGTTGAGCTTTATTTTTCCGAGCTCTGTTTTCAATGAGGTATTTTGCGTTGGCAAAACTTCCGAAGCCCCTGGTACTAGAAGCACATCGTCAAATGTAAGGCCTAATTTCATGAATAGAATATAGAAATTTCTACATTACGCAAACCGATGTCGCGCAACGCAAAGGATATTGATTTTTGGGATAAGCTTGATATTTTGTCAAACAAGCTGCCGCAACCTGTTCGCATAGTCTATGACAGCTTGCGCATATTTTTGCTTGAGCATTGCACTATACGAGCCACGGCGCTCGCTTATACCACGCTTTTGGCAGCGGTTCCGCTGATGATTTTGCTCACTTCCATAAGCTTGTCGCTTGGCGTGGGCGAGCTGTTCATAACGCATTTGCCGGCTCTGTTGCCGGAAATTCTGGAGAAAGTTTTGCCTTATATAAATAACGTGCTGCAGTTGCTTTCTTTTGGGGATGATACCATTGACCTTAACGCCATGACGAGCTTGATTCTGGATAATGTTATGCCGTTTCTGGTTAAGGCTCAGGGGATAAGCTTGGGGTCTTTGGGGGTAATAGGCGGCATTGGCTTGCTGGTAACTTTTATTTTGGCCATAGATACCATAGAAAGCAATATGAACATAGTTTGGGGAGTAAATGAGACTAGAGGATATGGGCAAAAAGCGGCTATATTCATTCCGTTTTTGCTTTTGTTTGCGGGTGCGATAGGTGCTTGCAGCGCATTTTTGCATTATATGCAGAAGATTTTGGCGAATATTTTGACGCAGAAGCTGCCTTTTGGGAAATTCGGAGAATTGCTGCTTGATCTCAGCATCCCAACGGTTTTGCTATCAATTGCGCTGGCAAGCTTGTGGGCGTTGTATTGCTATATGCCATATGTTCCGTCTGAGCGCAATTTTTGGAGAGCATTTATTGGAAAGACAAAGGAGAGATGGCTTTCCGCTGTTATTTCCACAGTGTTTACTTATGGAGCCATATTAGGTTTTTTCACGGCGATGATGTTTGCGATGGCCAGCATGTTTGCAAAGTGGTCTCTTTTTTACGGTTCTCTTGCCGTTTTTCCGATGATAATGTTTTTGCTATTCGGTTTTTGGTGCATTATCCTTTTTGGAAACGCGCTTTGCTGGAGGATAACAGTAAGGGCGCATTCCAGAACCTATTTTCTGAGAAGAATTAAGAAGCTGAGCTCGTGTTAGCTGTTTGTTGTAACGATTTTCTACCTTACCCCCATGCCACAAGTCCCAAAAACAGCGACCGAAATTCGCAACTCGTTTATAAAATTCTTTGAAAGCAAAGAACACCTCTTTGTTCGCTCATCGCC
>WQSA01000074.1 GCA_009788135.1 Candidatus Fibrimonadales bacterium | reverse complement strand
GTTTTCTATATTCCCAATATGCAGAAAAGATTTAAAATCTTTATTTCTTATCGGCGTAAGGGTGGCTATGATACAGCAAAGCTGCTTTACGATAGATTGAGATTAGATGGCTATTCCGTTTTTTTTGATATGGATGCTCTGGAAAATGGAGACTTTGATAGTGAATTGGAAAAGAAAGTTAGGAAATGCAAAGATTTCCTGCTTGTGCTAAGCCCGGGAATTTTTGACAGATTCCGAGAGCCTGGCTACAATGCAAAAGACGACTGGGTTCGCCAAGAGATTATTTGCGCACTTCAAACAAATAAAAATATCATTCCGCTTATGCTGGAAGATTTCGCCTATCCAAAAAGATTGCCAGAGGACATCAAAGACTTAAGCAGAAAAAATTCCATAGACCTTAACCCCAGGCATTTTGATACAATTTATGAAAAAATGAAAGCATATTTTTTGCTCTCAAAACCACGCTTGGCTGTGAGGCTCAAAAAACAAATGCGATTTTTAATATCATTGGTATTTTTAGCATTTCTAGCACTCTCATTTTATGTATTTATGATTCATACGCAGGCAAAAGAAATGAAAATGATAGCAGACTCCGCAATACTGGCCAATGACGCAGAAGTTGCAAAATTGAAAGATTCGCTGAGAGTAGCCAAAGAACAAGAACTGGCTATTGCAAGAGACTCAATGAGAATTGCCACAGAAGTTGAAATGGCAATACTTAGAGATTCAATAGATATGTATATTGAATTGATAGAATCGCTAAAAACCAAACAAAAAGCAATCCCAACTCCCAAAGCCGCAACTGTTGCAACCGCCTCAACCCCAGCGAAAACGGCAACAAAAACTACGGTGCCTGCGAAAACGGCTACAACGCCTGCGAAAACCGCAACAACCGCAAAAAAAACTGCTACTACCGCAAAAAAGACCAAATGAATTTTTCTACATTACTTCAAAAATTTATTCACCCGCCATTCGGAGGAAAAAAACATGTCTGATAAAATGGAATTCCAAACAGAAGTCCGTGAGCTGCTGCATCTGATGATTCACTCTCTGTACAGCAACAAGGAAATATTTTTGCGCGAGCTCGTCTCAAATGCGGCTGACGCCCTGGACAAGCTCAGATTTCTTTCCATATCCAACCCAAGCCTCTTGCCGGCAAGCTCGGAACTCAGAATAGATATTCGCGCAAATGACGAAACCAAAGTCCTTACCATAGAAGACAATGGAATTGGCATGAACAGAGAGGATTTAATCCAGAACCTTGGTACCATAGCTCGTTCCGGAACAAAAAGCTTTATGCAAAGCATAACCGGAGAAGCAAAAAGAGACGTAAACCTTATAGGGCAGTTTGGCGTTGGATTTTACAGCGCATTTATGGTAGCTTCAAAAGTGGAAGTGCATTCCAGAAAAGCCGGCGAAGAACAGGGCTATCAGTGGACGTCCGAGGGGACAGGCGAGTTTTCAGTTGACGAATTGCCAAAAGAAAAAAACGGGACCAAAATAACAATATATCTAAAAGATGAAGATGATTGCAAAAACTTCTCGCAAGACTGGCAAATAAGAAGCGTGGTCAGCAAATACAGCGAATTTGTAACGCACCCTATTTATATCCAGTCAAAGGAAAAAACGGAAAGATTAAACGAAAAGCCTGCGCTCTGGCGGCAAAGCGCAAAAGGCATAGAAGAAAAACAGTACAAGGAATTCTACGGACTGGTTTCCCACGAAGGCGGAGATCCGCTCGCTTGGAGCCACAACCACGTTGAGGGTGCGCAGGAATTTTGGAGCTTGCTCTACATTCCTTCCAAAGCGCCGTTTGGAGTGCGCTATGCATCCGAGCAGAACCGAGGATTAAAGCTTTATGTAAAGCGAGTGTTCATAATGGACGATTGCAAAGAATTGCTGCCAACATGGCTTCGCTTCGCTCGCGGCGTTATAGACACCGAAGACTTGCCGCTGAACGTTAGCCGTGAAATTTTGCAGAGCAACAAAATAGTTGCAAATCTGAAAAAACACGCTACCAAAAAAATTCTGGATACGCTTCAAAGCGTGGCTACGGACCGCAAAGAAGACTATGAGAAATTCTGGGTTGAGCTCGGAGCCGTTCTAAAAGAAGGCTTTTATATGAACTGGGAATTTCTTGACGAACTCAAAAATTTGCTCCGCTTTAAAAGCACAAAAGGCAGTGATTTTGTGGGATTGGAAGAATATGTTGCCCGTATGCCGGAGGGCCAAAAGGAAATCTATTATATAATAGGGGAGTCTCTCTCTGCCGTGCAGGGTAGCCCACACCTGGAAGCTTGCAAGGCAAAAGGCTACGAAGTTCTGTTCTTAACCGATACGGTTGATGAATTTATGATGCAGAGCTTGCAGGAGTTCAAGGAAAAAAAGTTCCACGACGTGGCCCTTGGAGACTTGGAGTTTGAAAAGACAAAAGAAGAAGAAAATGCAGAAAAAGAGAGCAAGAAAACCTTTGAAAAGCTTTGCGAAGTTTTGCAAAAAGTTTTGAGCGAAGAAGTGAGCGAAGTTCGCATAACCAGCCGCTTGAAAGACAGCCCTTGTATGCTGGTAAGAGCGGCGGGCGGCATGGGCGCTCACATGGAAAAGCTTATGGCTATGCAGGGTATGGAAATGCCAAAGGCAAAACGCATTCTGGAAATAAATCCAGAGCACGAAATTTGCAAAAATCTGCTCCAAAAAGCTCAAAGCGGAGACGATTTGGGGTCTTACCCAACGGTGCTTTACGGGCAAGCTCTGCTTGCGGAAGGCTCGGTTTTGCCGGACCCGTCGGCTTTTGTCTCTGCTATGAACAAAGTATTGCTTTCCAAATAGGAATATTTATGATAACAACGCCTAAGAAATTTACAATAGGTCTTTTTGATTGCGATTTGCACAAGCGCCTGCGAGTTTCCAGGCTTTGCGAATTTTTTCAAGAGGCCGCTCTGGCTCATTTGAGGGATCAAGGCTTTGACTATTTTGCAATGATAGACAAAGATAGATTTACTTTGATGCTTTCAAGAATCAAGCTGAGAATTTCCAAGCTTCCGTTCTGGGGCGAAGATATTTTTATCAGTGCATGGTTAAAAAGCTATAATCCGGAAAAGGTTGCCTGGTGCGATTACGATGTTCGCGATTCGCAGGGAAATTCCGTTGTGCAGGCTACTTCTTCCTGGCTTTTGATAGATTTAAAAGATTGCAATGCAATTCCTTTTTCTGCCGGTCCCTATCGCTTTAAGCTTACGCCGGAGCTGAGCGCTCTGCCGGAAAGCATAGAGCTTTTGGAGCCTTCTGGAATGCCAAAAACGGTTCTGGTAAAAAATGTTAAGTACAGCGATCTCGATTTGAACAATCATGTGAATAATTGCAGGTATTCAGACTGGGTTTTAGACGCTATAAGCATGGAAGAAATCAAGAGAATTCGTTCCATTCAATTGAATTACATGCTGCAGGTTGAATACGACACAAAGGTTGCTCTTATGCGTTTTCCTCACAGCCGCCATCACGTAGTGATTTTCGGCGTTAACGAAGAACACCCGGAAGAAGTGCATTTTCAAGCTAGAATTGGTTTTGACAAACCTTTACTTACATAGTTCCATAAAAGCGCAGTTCAAAGTATCTTCAATGTCTTCTTTAAAGCGGCCTATGCCGAGCTTGCAGGTGTAGGCCAATTCTTCGCCTTTGTGAATGCAAAGCACGGGGACTCCAGCCTCTTCGCTAAAAGCAACTTTAAAACCTTTGTCCAAAAGTTTTTCTAAAATCTCTCGCATTTTATTCTCCCTTCAAATCTTTTTCCGCATTTTCGAGTTTTTTAAGTGTTAAAGATATTCTCACTAACTTGCGTATCAATAAAGCTATTGCGAGCAGCATCACAATGCAACCGGCTATTGCCCCTATAAGCGAAGTTCTGTCCATGCCTTGCGGAGCATCAGGCAAAACAAAATCTGCTCTTAGCGATATGCGTTTTGAAAAAGCTTCCCCTGCTAGGATTTTCCAGCGAAGGATGCCAGAATCTATGTAAGACGGATCTATTGGATCGCTGCTTACAAGCATTGCGCCTTGCGGCAAAACAAGGGTGTATTCCCAGTAAGTTGAATCGTTTCCGAACATTTGCTCCAATACAAAAGGAGGAATGCTCTCTTCTGGAACTATTTCCCCGTTTTCGTTTTCCGTATTGGAATTTATTATCCGTTCAAAAGAATATCCGTTTTTCAGGCTATCTATTTTTTTCAAGGAAATATTGCCTAAAAAATCCTTTTCGAATTTTTTGTTGCCTTGCCAGTCTAGCAGGTTTTCAAAAGTCAGCATAAAATGCAGCGAATAAAGGGAATCTTTTTGCGAAAACCATGCGGAGTCGAATTTTAATCCCGCTGTGGAATCATAGTTGCCCTTTATAAGCTCAATGGTGTTTGTGTCCGGTTCCCATGGATAAATATTCGCTAAAAATGTAGCGCCGCCGTTATTATGCAGAATAATGGAATCGGAGTATTCTTCTATGCAAGCCAGGAAGCTCAAAGAAAAAAAGGCCAGAATTAATAGTCTCATGGAGATAAAATAGAAAAATCGTTAGAATTTGTACAGCACCTAAACCCTACAGTAGGGTCTAAGAAGAAGCTGGAAGCATTTATAGCTGTGTCTCCCACAATTAGAACTTGGCGTTTTTCTGTTTGCTCGTATATCAAGCCCTGCCAAAGCACGTCAAGCCATTTATCGCCGCCCCGTTTGCGATACTCAGCTTGATTTACATAATCTTGCCCAAGTACATTGCCCGCATCGCTCTTTTTTAAAGCGTAAAACAAAAGAGTGTCCAAGAAAGAATCGGGCGTTAGAATAGTAGGTTCTCTGATAGAATCTCTTGCCGGGTCTCTTGCCAGCAGCGTGTCCATGCGGGAACCGACCCTGTATAGATAAACCGCTTCGGTTGTGTATCTGGGTCTTATGCGCGTTGGCGTAAAACGATTTCTGCATTGCGCAAGCTCCACCCTTGAAGCACCCTCAAAAATGGGGTAGCTGCTCCCTTTTATTATGGCGGAGTCCCCTCTGCCTATTACCCATTCCTGCAATTGCCCTGGCAAATCTCTAATACCATCTGGGCTTGCGCAGATTTTATTTCTTCTGTTAACATTGATTGCGGAAAGCGAATCTCCGGTACCAACTCCGCAGTACATAAACAAAAATTCAGACGGAGAGAAAATTCCAAATTCATTTTTTTCTTCTATAATTCCATAGCTGGCACCTCCGCTATTGCAAGCCGCATTCCATTCATTTTCGCTGCATAAACGGTAGCCTCGGGTTTCGCAATTGCTTTTTGCTTCAATATACAGAATATTTCTTTCAAACTTCCCATTGGAATTGCGTTGCAGTTTTTCCATGCAAAAAACTGTGTCTGCCATTTTCACAGGAGCAAAATCAGGGGGACACATATCTTCATTTCTCCAAAGTTCGCCTTTTGAAATGGCAATCGTTTCTATCAAAGGATTGGAATAATGTCCCGAATTGTCAATAGCCCGCAGGCGCAGTGTAAAAGTTTCCCCCGGCAAAACCCAACGCAGAGTATCTCTCACATATCCTTCGCTAGGAGCATAGTATCCGCTCCTGATGGCAGAAGCTCTTGGAATCTCTCCCCATGTTCCATCGTCGTTTAGGATTTGGAGCAAGTAACTTGCAATGCCTGAAAGGTCCTCGCTGGGAATCCATGATAAAATAAGGCGATTTGAATCAAGAATGGCGTTGCCTGCGGAATCTTTATTGTATATGAATTCAGTCACTTTGGTTGGAGCTATATTATCCGTTGTTTTTATTATTCTGCTTTCTCCGCTGGACGGGTTTCCAGAACTGTCATAGGCCGCTATGGTTATGCTATAGGAGCGCTCGGGTTTTAAGCCGCTGATTTCCATTCTCCATTTGTTTGCCAAGGTATCATCGTTAACAAAGCCATTTCCGTCAATTACGGCTAGTCTTAAATATCTAGGGTCGTTGACAGTTACATCTTCCAGTTTTACTCCCCGTCCATCTTTTCTGAATTGCTGATTGCGTCTTAAGCTGGAACTCGCTGAATATCCTGCAAGGCTTAAATTTATTGTTAAACTTCCGATAGCATCATCTGTGCCTATGCTTATATTATAACCGGCTATTGGCCCGTTTATATTGTCTGGGAGATAAAAATCTCGCTGGTCTGTTGGGCGAACCCAATTTATCCAAATTGTATTCGCAGATGCAGAATCGCTAAAAGATACTATTGAAGGTTGAACATCATCGCCAAAGTGAACATGCAGGTGCCTAACCACGCCTTGTTCGTTGCCGGAATATTTTGCCCAAATGGCTATGTGCAAACTGTCTCTTGCCAAAAATTCACTTATTAAATCTGTTAAATCCAAAGAATCGCCATCGCCTCTGTTGCTATAAGGAATGACAGCCGTTGCCTGGTCTATTTGCGTTTGCGATGCTTTTTCAACAGAGTCTTTTACAACTGTTGTGTCAATCCATACATAATAGCTTTGCAAATCTTTTTGCTCAATGGGGTGTTGCCATCGCATAATATAGCAGTTGGCCCCAGGCGCAAAAGAGCCGTCTTTGCATCTTTTTACAATGGATACGTCAGAAACTGTTCTTTCAAAAGGGTAGGTTGGGTTGTTGCTGTCATCCGAGCAAGCAAGCAACGCCAAGAGAATGAAAACTATAAGGAGTTTGAGGCGCATTTTCTATTTTCCTACCGATGAAAAAAATAGAAATTTTATCGCTTCAAGGCAAATGGCTCGGAACTGCGGCTAAAACCCTTGAATGGTATAAAACGCAGGCTTTGGCCAAAAAAGGCAAGTTTGATTTGCTAGTGCTGCCAGAGCTTTGCCATACGCCTTATTTTCCTTTTGAAGAAAACGAAAAGCATTTTGACTGCGCCATTGCGAAAGATTCTGCAATTATAGAAGAATGGAGAAATTTAGCCAAATCTTTGAAATGCGTATTGATTTTCCCATTTTTCGAGAAAAGAGCGAAGGGAGTTTATCATAACAGCGTTTTTGTCTTTGAGCGAGATGGCTCTGTTGCTGGCTTTTATCGCAAAAGCCACATTCCTGATGATCCATGCTTTTACGAAAAATATTACTTCACCCCAGGCGATACAGGCTTTAAGATTATTGGAACAAGCGCTGGAAACTTGGGTGTTCTTATATGCTGGGACCAGTGGTTTCCCGAAGCCGCTCGCATTTTAGCTTTGCAGGGAGCGGATATCTTGATTTACCCCACAGCCATAGGCTGGGACTCCAACGAGCCGAAAAAGCTTTATGCAAGGCAGCTTGATTCATGGCAAACCGTTATGCGCGGCCATGCAATAGCCAACAGAATTTTCGTTTTGGCGGCAAACAGGGTTGGCAAGGAACACAATCTCTCTTTTTGGGGAAACTCCTTTATTTGCGCACCGGATGGCTTTGTGCTTAAGCAACTTTCAACAGACTCTGCATTAATGGCAGCGGCAATAGATTTTGAGGCAATAGAGCAAAACCGCAGAATTTGGCCGCACTTTAGAGATCGCAGGGTTGATTTGTATTACGATATTTTGAATATGTGGAACGAGCAATGAGTGATATTCGCTATCCGGCAGAGTGGGAAAAGCAGGCGGCCACCTGGCTTGCCTTGCCTATAAATGAGCAGAACTGGGCATCTCGCAGGGAGAGAATAGACGAATTTTATTCAAAGCTCATAGCAGCTATTTCTCGCTTTCAACCCGTGAAAATTCTTGACGATTTGCAAATTCCGCACAACGATATTTGGATTAGGGATTATGGCCCATTTTTTATGGAGCGTAGCATAGTTAGTTATGAGTTCAATGCTTGGGGAGAAAAGTTTCCGCCTTGGGATTTGGACAATGCAGTTCCGGAAAAAATTGCGGAGCTTATGAAGATTCCTCTTAAAAAAATTCCCTGGATTTTGGAGGGTGGCGCTGTGGAATTCAACGGCGATGGTCTCTGCTTGACAACCGCCCCATGCATTTTTGGAAAGAAGCGAAATCCGGAGAAGCAGGAAATGCTTGACGATATAAAAAAATCGTTTGGTCTTAAATCGCTTAAAATTTTGCCAAGGGGTTTGGATGGCGACCATACCGATGGGCATATAGACAATCTCGCTCGCTTTGTTGCGAAAAACCATGTGGTTATGGCTGCGGGCTTTGAACAGGAAAAGAAGGAAATTGAGAACTGGCTTTGCGAGCATTACGAAGCGGCAAAGGTTGATGAGCTTGTGCTGCCGCCTTGTTTGCCGGCGTCTTATATGAATTTTATATTTGTGAACGGCGGTTTGCTTGTGCCTGTGTATAATTGCGAGCAGGATGTAGCTGCGTTGGAATATTTTAGCGGCGTGTTCCCAGACAGGGAAGTTATAGGCGTGGATTGCACTACGCCAATCGAAGAGGGCGGGAGTTTGCATTGCTTGTCCAAGCAGGAGCCTTTTTTCTAGATGACCAGCCTTTCTCTNGCCGCTCTGGAATTTTTGCGCCAAGCGGAAATACTCCCGGAATATTTGCCTTTGTTAAAAGATCCATTGAAGCTTTCCGAAAAATTGTCCAAAAAATTTACAGCGCAAGAACGCCATGCTCTTATTCATTATCTTGAAATTTTGCCAAGAATAAGAGAGAAGTTTGGCGCAGATTTAATTTGCGACAGACTTGCTTACGAGCAGGCTACGGCAAAGGATATTTCGGAGTATAAGGCTAAACTGTGGCCAAGCGATGCTAAAATTGCGGACTTGTGCTGCGGCATGGGCGGAGATAGCTTTTGGCTTTCTGCGGGCATTGTTTCGAGCGGTGCNGATATTGCTCCTGAAAGAATTTTGATGTTTAACGAAAATATGAAGCGTTTAAGTTTGCCGCACAGAGCCGAGTTGCANAATGCGTTGGATGCAGTTGGCGGCGATTTTTTTTGCATAGACCCNGCACGGCGCGATGGATTGAANCCAGACTTTGAAAGCATTTTGGAANTGTCCAAAAAATTCTGCGCAGGAATGATAAAGCTTCCGCCTGCATTTCCTGAGAATGAGATTCCAAAGGAGAGCGATGTTCTCTATTTGGGAAATGCAAGCGATTGCCGAGAATGCTTGATGTTAAGCGGTGCATTTGGAAAAGGGATGATACGCGCTTCAACCATAGATAAAGAGTGGCAGTGCGAAAAAAGCGAGTTGCAAAATATAAGCTTGGAAACGAAAACTCCTGGAGCTTTTATTTTAGAGCCAAATCCGGTTTTGGTTCGCAGCCATTTATTTTTGAGCGAGTCGAAAAAACTCGGATTTTGGCAAATAGACTCAACGCTTGCTTACGTGTCCTGCGAAAATTTGCCGCATAAATATGATGGCTTTGCCGCATACAGAATTATAGTGCAGAGTTCGCTTTCCACAAATAATGTCAAAGCGATGCTGAGAAAGCACGATGCTGGCAAAATCATATTGAAAAAGCGAGGCGTTGAAGTTGTTCCCGAAGCGGAAATTCGCCGTCTCGCTCCGAAAGGCGAAAAGGAATATATTTTGTTTTACACGAGAATTTTAGGCGAAAAGCGGGCTATTTTGGCTGAGTTGGCATAACGATTTTGGAAATTTCTATTTTACTCCTATGCCTCGCTTTGTCGCAAACAAAAAATCCGAGCTTGCATCGCTGGCTCTAGACGCTCATATTTGCGTTTCTAGCCACTTTGTTTTCGGGGAGCCAAAAATGGGGTCCAAGCCTGCGAACTTGGATTCTAACGGCATTAGAACGCAAACAAATACTATTTCTACCCC
>WQSA01000073.1 GCA_009788135.1 Candidatus Fibrimonadales bacterium | reverse complement strand
GCGAAGTTTTGCTTAAAGCGAACAGCTTAAAAATAGATGCGAGCAAATTAAAACATGGAATTATTTGGACTGCCGTTTTGCAAGAACCTCGTTATAAGGTAAAGTGGGCTCCGCGATGCTCTCATTAGCNTCTTCCGTTGCCGANCTTGCCATAGAAAAAATAGAGCTTTTTATACTCGCTCTTGTNCGAATTTCAATGATAATTTTTTTGTTGCCTATTTTTACTGTAAATACAGTGCCTGCAACTATAAAAGCCGCAATATCTTTTTTGCTCGCATTCCTGGTATTTCCGCAAATGCCTTTGATCAGTTTTACCATAGCAAATTCTCCNATATTCTTTTTTATGATTGTAATTGAGCAAATTTTTGTAGGAATNGTAATAGGATTNACAGCGTCATTCCTTTTGCATTTTGTGATTATGGGGGGCGAGTGGGTTGCTCGCGATACAGGTTTAATGCAGGGAACNCAAAATCCGTTCGTGGAATTTCAAAGCAATATATATTCAATATTTTTCCCTATGATTTTGGTAGTAATATTTTTGGCAAGCGGCGGCCATTACTTTTTTATACGAGTGCTTTTTGAATCTTTTCAATACATTCCAATGGGAAATTTTGTTTGGGACACGCGTAGTTTTGCGGCTATTCTGATGTTGCTTTCGGCGAGTTCTTTTGTAGTTGCATTTCAGTTTGCGGCTCCTGTTTTGGGTGCGCTTTTTTTGTGCACGGTCACGCTTGGTCTTATGAACAGGGTAATGCCGCAATTGCAGGTTTGGCTTTTGGGCGTTCCGATGAAAATTATTTTCGGCACATTGGTTATAATTTATTCTTTGCCTCTTATGGTGCAGCTTTTTCATGCGAATTTTGAGCAGTTGCAGAGAGCCTTGTTTGCAGTCTTGCGGGCTGGGGGTGGGCACTAATGGCAGATGATGAAGACAAAACAGAGGAGCCTACCTCAAAGAAAAAATCTGATGCCATTAAAAAGGGGCAGATTGGGCGTTCAATGGATTTATCTTCGGCCATTGCCTTAATCGGGGCTTTGTGGGGGCTTTATCTTTTTGGCGGAGATTTCGCTGCTAGCTGCAAAGCGATTATGCATGAATTCTTTATCGGTTTTGTCGATTGGCAGCCAACGCTTGCGAATTTTTCGGGCTTGGCGTATTATGTTTTGAATTTATTGATAAAAATGCTTGCGCCTTTGCTTTTGCTTTTTTTGTTTCTTGGCTTGGTGGGTAATTTAGCACAGGTTGGTTTGCATTTTACGCTTGAAAAATTGCAACCAAAACTTTCAAATGTATTTTCGCTGGCCAGTTTCAAGCGATTGTTCGGGAAGGACGCCTGGGTGGAACTTTTAAAAGGTGTAGCGAAAATAACCATTGTAGGAATAATTGCCTATTTTGTTATAAAATCGCATTACGAAGATATTTTATATATGGCTGATATGGAAATCGGAGTTTTTTGCGCATATATGATAGACATTATAGTTGAATTGCTTTTGAAAGTCATTATATTTTTGATTATACTCGGCATAGTGGATTTGATTTACCAAAAGAGAAAGACTCACAACGAAATGAAAATGACAAAGAATGAGGTTAAAGACGAACATAAGCAATCGGAAGGCGATCCGAAGGTGGTGGCAGCTCGCAAGCGCATGATGTATAAACTACACCAGCAATTTATGATGAAAGAGGTTCCGAGCGCAACTGTGGTTATAACCAACCCGACTCATTTGGCAATAGCTTTGCGCTATGAGCGAGGCAAAGACCAGGTTCCGCTGGTTGTTGCAAAGGGAGAGGATAAAATAGCGGAGCGAATAAAGCAACTTGCGGTTGAGCATAATGTTCCCATAGTTGAAAACAAGCCTTTGGCCCGTGCCATGTATTACGTAGTTGAGGTTGGCGACCCTTTGCCGGCAGAGTTCTTCTCCGCCGTTGCGGAGGTTTTGGCGTATGTGTTCAGGCAGAAGGAAGCGGGATAGTCTTTTTTTGCGCAGCAAAGAACAGCGTGGACAGCAAAAGCATAACGGATAACATATAGAAGATTCTCAGGTTTTTAGACCAGATTTCTTCTTGTTCCAAGCGCAAGTTGTAAAAAGAAACCAACAGCGTTTCGCAAGCTTCCCAAGCCTTGGCACGAGCCTTGTTCCATTCCTCAATACTGCAGGAATCGGTTTTCAAGCACAATGCAAGCAAGCGCATTCTCAAAGTAATGCTCATCTCTATATCGTAAATGGCATCTGGATTTGGAAGCTTAATCTCTTTGGTACTTAAAGCGTAAAACTGCTCTTTTATAGATGAAACAAGAGCTGTCTGGATATTTAAATTATCTTTGGCTGTTTCAAAGTTTGTTTGAATTCTTGAATCCAAAACCCTGTATTCAGAAATGTTTGCTATAATCTGCTCGTAGATAAAAGGCGAATTTGCCTGCAAACGATAATAAAAATAAGAAAGAACAAAAATAGACGCAATGGCAAGAAGCCCTGCCAGCAAACTAAAACGTCTAAATAACAGCTCTTTCAAAATGCCTCTCTAAAAAGCCAGAGAATAAATATATGAATGCAGCCATGGCGCAATGCCAAAGAACAAAACCGCAAAACCTAAAAAGGCAATCGCTATCTTTTGCCCCATGCTAACTCGCAGCGGGCTCAAATCTTCTCCTCCATCGCTAACCCATGCTGCTTTTATCACCTGCAAATAATAATACAAAGCTATAACGCTGTTTATTGCGGCAAAACCTACAAGCGCATAATTGCCCACAGAAGCTGCGCTGGCAAACACCATCCACTTGCCTATAAAACCTGCGAGCGGCGGAATGCCAGCCAAGCTAAACGCTGCTATTGCAAACAAAACCGCAAGCAATGGACTCTCTTTTGAAAGCCCTCTAAGAGAATCAAAACTCTCATCGCGAGTTTTGCCTATTATTCCGATTAAAAAGAACATCAGGTAATTTGAAAAAGCGTAAAGGAACAGATAATAAACAAAAGACGAAGCTCCAAGACGAACCTCTCCGCACAAACCGATTAAAATATAACCCGCTTGAGCAATGGAGCTATATGCCATAAATCTGCGCAGCCTGCTCTGTTTCAATGCTCCCAAGTTGCCTATAAATATGGTTGCCATTGCAAGTCCGGAAAATACGAGCTGGAATATAAGGCCCATGTCTGCCAAGGGGCCATATACCAAAACTCCCAAAAACGCCAGCGAAACCGCTTTTGAGGTGACGGAAAGATAAGCGGTAACTGGTGTTGGAGCGCCTTCGTAAACATCTGGAGCCCAGGTGTGGAATGGAAATAATGTAAGCTTAAAGCCAACGCCAGCTACTATAAAAAACACTCCTATTAGCAATAGATTCAAATCCACGCTGGAGGTATTATGCACGGCATAGGAAATGTCCGAGTAAGAAAGCGATTCGGCAAAGCCGTATAAATAGCTCATGCCGAACAGCAAAACCGCAGTGGCTATTGAGCCCATTAAAACATACTTAAGAGCGGCTTCCGAACCTTTAGATGAAAGCTTGCTCCAGGAAACCAAAAAATACATAGGCATGGTTGCAAGCTCCAAGCCTATAAACAGAGATATAAGCTCCTCAGCCGAAACCACAAGCATTCCGCCAACAGCCACGAATAGCATTGCCGCCAAAAATTCCGGCCTGCTGCGCAAATTATAGCCGCTGCTCAAAACGGAGGCGAAAAAGAAAGAAATCAGCAAGAGTTCTCTAATTAAAATGCCAAAACTGTTTACATGCCAGGTCAGCAGACTTGCGTTTAAACTAGCGTCTTCCATTCCGCAGATTGAAAACCCTAAATAAAGCAACGCCAAAGCCGCAGAACTCACGTTGGCTAAAACAATGCAGCTTCTTTGCGAAAACAGCCCAAGGGCCAAAATCAAAAAAGGCAACAATATAAATGCGCAGTCTAAAATTATAAACGGTGACATTAATCGTAATGTAGAAAATTTTCAAAATAACACAAAACGTGCTCTTTCAAAATCCAGTCTAAATTCTCCAGAATTTGCGGCAAAAGCAAAATACCGCTGCTGTTCAAGCGTTCTGCCAAGTTTTCAGCGGTAAAAGCTTGCTCAATCTTCCTTGCTTCTGGTACATAGCTTAAATGCCAGGGTTCAGGCTGCACTCTCCCAATGCCAGGCAAAAAGACTCGCCTGAATCCAAAAGAATTTTTATCCAGCCATTTGTGAAAATTTCCGAACACTCCATAGGATTCCTCTATGGTAAGCTCTGCTTCGTAATCTTCTGGAACAACGGCGGCATCTATAACATCAAGGTCTGTTCCCCATTCGTGCCGGCTTGTGCCGGGCAATGCGCTCCAAAGCAGAATTGTTTTCATAAGCTCTTGCTCGGAAAGCTCGGCTATGTTTACGGGTTCGCAGTTTTTGTCCAGAACCTTTCTTTTTCCGGTGACTTTTTCGTTCCAAATCAAGAGCTGCCGCTCAAAGCTGCGGTAACCGCTTTCGATTTTAGGTGCGAAGCCATGTTTTTTGGCTTCTTCGCAGAAAATTTCAAAAGCAGCAGTAGTTTCGGGTTTTAGCATATTTTAGCGGGGAATTGGGATTAGCGATAGTTTTGGTGCGGTTTTGCCGTCTGCAACGCGCATTGTTTCTTTTAGGGTTGTACGGAGCATCAGGTTTTCGCCTGCGCTTTCCCATTTGCCGGTTGGGGAGTTCAGCCACAGAACAGTTTCTCCGTTTTGGCTTACGAAAATGCAGGCAACGGTACCATAGCGAAAGAATTTCCCCGCGATGGTTTTGCCATCTGTTTCTAAATTTCCATTCCATGTTTCTGCGGTATAGCCAAGGCGAACTCGCTCCAACATGGTTTCCCAAGCCCTGCCAAATGCGGCTTCCGGGCTTATCACGGATTTTTTCAGTTGCGAGGAAATTTCTCGAAAAGTCTCTGCCGCTTCTTTATTCTTATGCGGAAATCCCTGCTCGGCAAATATAGCCAGCGAATCTATTGCAAGCGTCAAGTCCTCTATGTATTTAGTTTTGCGACTTTCAAAGTAGCGAGCCGTTCCCAGAGCCTTTTGCCTTGCGCCCTTCAGTTTTTCTATTTCTGCCTTGAGCGAATCTATTTGCCCTGCCAATTCTTTTGCCTGTTCCTCAAAAATAGCGGTTTTTTGCTTTGAATTTTCCACATAAGCGGCATGCCTTTTAGCTTCTGCTTCCGTTAAGTTTTTTTCCCTTTCCGTTTCTGCTTTTACATTTTTAATATTACGCTGAATTTCCGCAACGCTCTCTTGCGCAAAAAGAGGCATGGCGGCAAAAATAAGCAATAGGGCTTGGCGCATGGGAGGAATATAGAAAATTTCTATATTTTGCATTATGAAATATTTCTTACTTCTTTTAAGCTTGCTTTTGCTCGGTTCTTGCGGTTCTTACGAAGGCAATTCCGATTATAAAAGTTTTAACTGGAGGCTCCAAGGCGTTTGGGAAAAAGCAAATGGCGAGTCGTGGGAGGATGCTACAATAAAGATTGACTACAATAATATATCCATAACAGGTACGGTTTATCATTTTTCTGGTTTTCCGAGAGGAGTGGAGTTGGAGGCTTATGCCGATACGTCATTTATATATATAAAAGTCAGCGGCGAATGGCAAACAGTGTCTTATGTATATTGGGAGACAGGTTCGTATCCAAAGACAAAAATGTTGACTTTGAAGGGACATAGTTATTATGAGCCAGAAATTTTTAAGTTTGTTGAGGAGCAGTATTAGCCATACACTCTGCGATATCCGTTTCTGATTTCCGTGAATTTTTTTGGTTCCTTTCTGAAATCAGCATCATCTTTATGAATATTGTACAGGCCATTGTTAGTCGTATTCTCTATTTTTAATTCTTCTATATGAATTTTGAAAAAAATTCCGACGGCTTTTATGAGCATATTCGCAGCGTTTATTTTCGCTTCTGCGCTGTGACCTGCAATGTGAGGCGTGGCGATTTTAATAAGAGGCAAAAGGGTTGCGTCTATATTGGGTTCATTTTCCCAGACATCTATAATCGCTCCGCCTAAATGTCCGCTTTGCAAGGCTCGTCTCAGAGCTTCGCTATCGCATACTGCGCCACGTGCGGCGTTTATCAGCCATGCTCCTTTTTTCATTTTTTTGAAAAAATTATCGTTTGCCATATGCCTGGTATCTTTTTGAAGCGGGCAGTGCAGAGTTATTATATCTGCCTCAAAAATATTGTCGTGCAGATTTTTTGGCGGGTCGCAGAGAAAGAGTTTCATTCCCAATTTCTCCGCCGCTTTTTTCACCTCATCACCGGTAGCTCCAACACCTACAATGCCAAGCGATGAGGCTCCTATTTCAATTAGCGCAGAGTTTACATATTCCGCAACGGACTTTGCATTGCTGCCATGCGCAGTTGCCACGAAAATTCCATTTTGCTCGCAAAAATTCGTGTCTATATGCTCAAAGCCTGATGTTACGGTTCCTATAAATTTTACATTTGTGCCGAGCAAAGTTTCTGCGCCGTATTTTCTGGTTGAACGGACAATTAAGGCTTGAGAGTCTTTGAGGGTTTCTTTGGATATGTCGCTTGAATTCAGGTATTGAACGGCGAAGTGCGGCTCAAAGATGCCGTGCAAAGATTTAATGGCAGAGTCTAGAGTTATTAACATTGTTTGCTAGACTTGCTAATCATCCAAACCAAACGATTTTTGCGGAAAATGCTTAACTGCGGAGTCTAAAAAAACATCAAGTTGCGTTTCGTTTTCGGCTTTGTAGGCGTTTTCAAAATATTCTTTTCTCCACTGCGTATAATCAAAAGAATCTCTTTTTAGGGCAAAAATGAAAAACTCTGCTTCTACATAGCCGAGCTTGTCTGTGAGGCATTTAACCCCTTCGCTTATGATAGCTTGTTCATTTCTAAGCATTTTTACTCTCCCACATACGGATAAAATCAACAGGATTTATCACTATTATTTTATCCGATTTATAATTTAGCAATTTTTTATCAGTTGTTATAAAAAAATCGCATTGTGCAATAATTGCCGCAGAAATATGTGCTGCATCCATATATTTTATTCCGTTTTTCATAAGTTCATTGGCATATATGCTTATTTCCGAGCGTTTGTCTTCACCTACATATATTTTAGAATTTGATAAAAACCCCAATATTTGCTCTTTTTTATACTTAAATGGATTGTTATAAATTTCTTCCAAAAGAACTATTGAGTGAGCGAGATCTATTTTTTGATTTGTGATAAGTCGTTGGATACTCATTTTTGCAATTGATTCAAAAATTATGGTATCGCCATTTTGAGTATCAAATGGACGGTTATAACAACAATTGTCTAAATACACTTTCACGCTATTAGTCCTTTAAAAAGTTTGTTAAAATATTTTTGCACTTTAATTCTAGCAAAATTTATTTTATTAAGTTCAGGAGTGAAACAAAAAATATCGGGGTGTTTGGCTGCACTTAAAACTATAAAATCATCTTTTAGCTTTTCAAAACCCTTCCTGTCGAAAGGAACATCTAAATTGCCAAAATAATATGGAAGTTTAGGGATTACATCTTTGAAAGCATCCACATAGCAATAATAAGGCAATTTTTCCGACTCTATATAAATTGTATTGGCAGTATCTTCTTTTATAAAAGTACGTGAACGTTTTAACGCGTTAATATCTCGCATTGTGAAAAATTTAAATTTTCTTTTTTCTGAGTAATGGGATGGATATTTTGATATATATTTGCAAATATAATCAAAATCTGAAATTGAAAATTCTTGTTTTTCCAATGTTTTAAATTTTCTTTTCACAATTTGTCCATAATCAATACCTTGTGCATTTTTCTCATAAATAGCAGCTACAATAGGAAACCCGCTATTTTTAGAAGTATCTGAAAATTCTTGGCTGCTAAACACTACTGCATCTAAAAGAGTATATTTTTGCATAAGAGGTTTCAATGTTTCAAAATTAGTTTTTTTGATTAAATAGGAAAGCGGATGTAAAACAGCTATATAGGTTGGCTCTAGTTTCGCAAAAGCAAGCATAAAAGAAAGCCCTAAATCCCGGGTTTTTATTTCTTTATCAATTTCACAAGGTTCAGCCTTTATTCCATTCTTTACATGAGAAGTTACATCGTTGTATGGTGGATTTCCAACTATTGCAATCTTTTCTTTTTCTCCGATTCCGTATTTTGAACGAGAAGCTTGATAGAGCATATTTGCTTTTTTAAATTCAACATTTGGAAAAGCTTTACTTGCAATAGTTAAAGCCTTTGAATCAATGTCTGAGCCTATAAACCGCACGTTTTTTTGAGGAAATGTTTCTGCAAAAAACGCTCCATAACCACAGGCTGGTTCAAGAACTACATCAACAAAATTTTTGTTCACATTTTTTGCCAAAGTATTATAAACCAAATTCACTAATTTAGATGGTGTGTAAAAACTCCCCAAATTAGTTTTCTGCTGGTGAGATAAATGTTTAACGCAATCTTTCTGCATCGCCTACCTCAGCGCTAACCCCGCAGCAGATATTTTTTCTCGCAGTTTTGTGTGAACGGAGTTGATCTCTTCGTCTGTGAGCGTACGATCAGGAGCTTGGTAGTAAAAGCGGTAGAGCAGATTCTTTTTGCCTGCCGCTATTTTCTCTCCCTGATAAACGCTCAAAAGCTCGATGCCTGATAAATACTTCGGGTTAAAGCCCTTGAATTTTGATAGCAACTCTGCATGGGTTACGAAATCTTCCGCTTCAATGGAAACATCGCGCTCAATAATCATTTGCTTGGAGAATTCCTTGAATGAAACTGGTTTTAAGAACTCTGTTTCCAAAACGGATAAATCTATTTCGCAGACGAATGAGTTGAATTTCATGTCAAATTTATTTTGAACAGCAGGGTGCAATTCTCCGCATGAGCCGATAATCTTTTTGCCGATTTTAAGAGACGCGCTACGCCCTGGATGCAAAAATGTTTCAGGATTTTCCGGGGCTTCAAAATTTACGGAGATTTTCAGCCTTTTGAAAAATGCGTTTAGCAACCCTTTGAAGGCGTAAAAATCCGCTTTGGGTTCTGCAAAAACTATTGCAAGCATTGGGATTTCTTTGAACCCTGGGTCTTTTTCGCTTGCAGTTTCCGGTGTTGGGAACTGCGCTTTTGAAACCTCAAAAAGACGAACAGACTTCTGATGTTTTGCGTTTTCTGCCGCGCTGAAAATCAAGTTTGGAAGCAAGCTGGTTGGCAGCACTGCGAGTTCTTCGCTCAAAGGATTGAGCAGGGGAGCCGGGTTTGCTCTTTTGTCTTCGCCAGTTCCGAATACCCACTCGGTTTTCTTTTTGCTGGTAAATCTGAGCGAAAGACATTCGTGCAGGGCCAGTGCAGAAAGAGAATTGCGGATTTTTCGGTTTATTCTTTCTTGCAGCGGCAATTCGTTGGGTTCGGCTTTGAAGCTTGGAATGTCGTAGGGGATTTTATCGTAGCCGATTAGCCTTGCAACTTCTTCTATTAAGTCTGCTTCACGTTCTAAATCGAAACGCCAGCTTGGAATCGCATTTTCTTTTATGCCTATTCCTTCTAAAAGTTTTTTCGCTTGTTCTATTGGCACTTTTATGCCAAGCAATTTTTCAATGCGCTCTTCGCGCAATGGCACATTCGGGCGTTTGGGCAAATGCTCTTGGGAAATGAATTCCAATTTTTGCTCTGAGACATTTCCGCTGGCAAGCTCTGCGATTAAGGAACAGGCGTAGTCGCAGGCGTAGCTTTGCAGTTCAAAGTCCACGCCTCTTTCAAAACGATAGCTTGAGTCTGTGGATATGCCGAGTCTCTTGGCTTGTTTGCGAACTACGGTTGGATTGAAGAATGCCGCTTCCAAGAAAACATCTTTAGTCTGGTC
>WQSA01000072.1 GCA_009788135.1 Candidatus Fibrimonadales bacterium | reverse complement strand
TATTCGCTTAGCTTTATGAACTTCGACCTGGAGGACTTCGGGAACGACGATGTAGTCCAGCATTTCGGCATTTGCAACCTGGCGTACCCCGAAATCAGGCTCGGCCACATGGGAATGGCATTTGTGAGGCTGACCATGTTCAATAAAACTCTGGATGAATGCCATACATTGCAGGACAAGCTTCTATTCTCGCTTTGCCACGCTCATGAATTGAATTCCAAGCCTGAGCAGTTTGGCGAGGAAGTGTTCGAGAAGATATTCGCCATTGCGCGAATTTCTAATTTTACAGTAAGTGAACGTGCAAGATATGAGGCAGAAATGAGGAACGAGCGAGACCAGTATGCGATTAGGATGACCGCCATTAATGAAGGCAAGGCTGAGGGCAGAGCTGAGGGTATCGCTATTGGCGAGGCTAAAGGCGTTGCTATTGGCGAAGCCAGAGTACTCGACCTTATGGCGAATGGCTATGATTATGAGCAGATCAAGAAAATCTTGAAAAGCAAGTCAGAATCATAATTGACTGGATGCTGGTATTTTTATATTGCTCAAAAAAACACTCCTATGTCATGCTCATTTCCTTTCTCGCAATCCCAATCGTAGTCATTGTAATAATAGTAATAGATTGGAGGGTCATAAAAGGTATCTGAGTCAAAGTATCTACCATTAGGATTAAACTTTATTTGATCCTTCAGATTTTTTTCAGCGGTATTGTCGCATACAAGCATTGCACTAATGAGGAAATAGTTAAAATCGACTATGCTGCAACTGCCATCGCCGCCACTGGCATAAATTTCATATAATTTCATATCTTGTTGCGAAAGAATCCAGTAATTGTAAGTGGTTATATCAGAATCCTTAAAAAATATGGCAAAATAATTGCATTCTGCCTGTTTATCTTCAAATATATGCGGGAAAGCAGACTTTAAAAAATCTTCATCGGTAATAATTCCCATATGCACTGGCGAGGAATATATGTATTCCCTTGTTTTAACATAAAGGCTATCGCCAGGCTTAAAAACGGGCTTTTTATAAGAAACCACTCTGCTGTCTATAATTGGCTTTGTTTGAGAAGTAGAAGCGCATGCTCCATTAACACAATGCCATTCGTTCTCGTCCATATCTACGGAAGAACTGCTGGAGCTAAGGGCTGAACTGGAAGACGGTTCTTGTTCGGTTGTACTATCGGTACAGGACAGTAGCATTATTGATACCGTTGCAGCACAGGCAAGTGCTTTGGAAAGGATTTTCATAGGGGTTCTCCTTTGTATAAGTATCTTAGTATAAAATACATTATTTTTTCGAAAAATATATACTTTTTTTATTTTTGTCAAAATTATTTTGAAGTTTTTCTATATTTCATCCCAATGAAGCTTCGTTTTTTAATTCTAATTCTCGCAGTTTCCGCTTTTGCGGATGATTACTGTGGTATAATAGATGTGCCTACTATATGGACAAAAGAATACTCGCCTTACCGCATAACGGGCGATATTCAAATTTCTCCGGGGGCCAGGCTTACCATAGAGGCTGGGGTTGACGTGCTTATTGTGCCGGGGGAGGCTTGCGGCGAAACTCAGCAAAGGGATTGGTCGGATTCCAATTATATTAGCATAAAGGCTCTCGGACCTCTAACTATAAAAGGAACGGCAAAAGAACCTGTGCGAATTATGCCAGAAAATCATGTGCCGGGCAAAATACAGTGGGATGGAATAAGATTTAAAGGCAAAGAAAGAGGGCAAGTTCAAATAGAATATATGTATATAATGGGCGCAAACAAGGCCATAAATGCCTCTTTTAGCAGGTTCAACGTGGGAAATTCGCTCTTTGTAAACAATAGCACGGGAATTTGGTTGGAAAGCGAAGCCGATCTTGCGGTCTATAACTGCATTTTCACGGAAAATCTGAGCGCAGGTATTTATATCGACAATTCAAAGCCATCAATAGCCGCTAATATATTTTACAAAAATTCAAATTTCGGGATTTGGTCCGATTCTCGGCAAAGCCCTCGCATACGCAGCAACCTGTTCTTTGCAAATTCAGACACAGACTGCCGCTTTTGCCCCTTTGGAGTTGCACGCACAGCGGACAAATTCGGAAACATCTATGCAGATCCGGCTTTCTCAGGCAGCGAAAGAGAAAAGATTATGGCAAAACGCGACCTTAATACGCCAACCCCCTCAGAGAATGTCAAGGATACAACTTTGCAGAAAATTTACGAGAAAAAAGTACCGCCTGCGCCTGAGCCGCTTCCACCGTCATTGCCATTTATTCCATCCAGATATTCGCCGGCTCTGAATGCCGCTCCAAAAACAGATTTTTTCAGAAACGAAGATGGCGGTTTTGGCGATATAGGACTTTATGGCGGTACGGTTGGCAGATTCAACAAGGCCATAAGCTTTTGATTTTATGGTAAAATACGAACCTTATTTTTTTGTCGATTCCACGGATAGAGACGATATTTCAAAAAAAAAACAGCGAGGGCCGGCTTTATGCAAAGATGACCCTTTGACTGCCAGCTCGTTTGTCGAAAACATTTTGAACCAGTTTATAAATCAGGAACAGAAGGATATGCTTATTTTGGAGGAGAATAAGGCTCAAATTTTGCCCGGAAAATTGCAGGAAAAGGTAAATTTGGTTGCTTTAAGAGCGGAAACTCTTATTTTAAAGACGAATTCTTCAGTTTGGCGAGCCGAAATTATGGCTAAAAAAAGTTGCATAATAACGGTTTGCAACGAAATTTTAGGAAAAATAGCTGTAAAAACAATAAAAATTCAATAAAATGTATCATAAAGTCACTTTTTTTGTATCATTTGCAAAAAAATAATCTATATTATAGGTGTATGCCATCAGTTTTCGCATATTCCGATTACCGTGCTTTTATGCGCGATGCTTTTGCCGAGAAAAAGGCTTCTTGCCGCTTTTCTTGGCGGGAATTTGCAAAAAGGGCTGGCTATGCCTCTCCGGTTTTCCTTAAATTGGTAACAGAAGAGAAAAGCTCCCTTAGCGCAGAAGGTATTGAACGAGTGGGCCTGGCTCTGGGTTTAACTGATAAAGAACAGGAATTTTTCAGGCTTTTGGTGCCTTTTACCCATGAGACTGGCAATGCGAAAAAGCAAAAGCTATTCAACGAAATGCGTAAAATTGCCGCACTTTGCAAAGGCTGCATTGTGGAAGCAAATCTATATGACTATTATAAAGAATGGCATCACAGCGTGATACGAGAATTGGCTCCAAATGTATCATCAGAAAGCGAAATTTCAAAGCTGCTCGTTCCAAAAATCCCGCTGCCGCAGGTGAAAGCTTCCTTGGCCCTTTTGCTTAAATTGGGCTTGCTGGAAAAGGATTCGAGCGGCAAATACCACCAAACCAGCAAACATATTACAACCGGCGAAAGCATAAATTCTATGGCAGTTCGCAAGCATCATGAGAATATGGGCAACCTTGCAGTGGCGGCTCTGGAAGATATTTCAAAAGAAGAAAGGGATATTTCGGGCATAACAATGGGGCTTTCAAAAGAAGGTTTTGAAGCGGTTAAGGCCGAATTGGCGAATTTCAGACGTAAAATAAAAGAGATAGCAACGCAAAGCGAAAACGAGAACGAGTCGGTATATAGAATAAACTTGCAACTGTTCCCGCTTTCAAAGGAGGTGAAAAAATGAAATACTCATTAATTTTATTGGCAGTATTTGCGTTGTCTTGCACGGGTACAAAAAAGGAAATTGCGGGCGGTACAAGCGAGGAGACAAATACGTTGGCTCGCAACACTCAACCTGTTGTGGGCAGGGATGGTCATAGCGTGACTGCGCATGCTTTCAAAGATGCCAACAGCTATATGGTTTCCGCAGAATACGGTGGAAAATTTTCGGTAGTCACTGAATTTGAAATCAGCGCATGGCTCAAAATAGACAGTTTGCCGCAAAAATCTTCAACTCCGCATAATATAATAGGGAAGTTCAGCGATGCTTCTGCTGCTTTGCCTTCGGAGTTCAGCCTTGCGCTTTTGAACGGTGCCTGCGGAGCGGAAGACCCTGCGTTTGCATTCTTTTTCACGGATGAATATTCGGATTTTGCCTGCGAACAGGCTATTCTATCTAAAAATCCCGTTAAAGCGGGATTGTGGACTTTTGTAAAGGCAAAATGGGATGGACGCTATTTAACGCTCTACCAAGACAACGTTATGGTGGCCAAAGAAGAGAGAATTTCGGCGGTTTTGCCATATTCCCAAGTGCCTGTTTATTTTGGCAAATCGCAAGTTCCTTTTGCCATGGACGGACTTTCATTCAACGCAGGGAGGAGTTATGACAATAAATGAGAATCTGAATGAAACTGAAGATGCTCTGTGCGTAACAAATACCGCAGGGCGCATAGTCGGAGCCAACAGGCGTTTTTGCAAAATGTTTGGCTTTGAACCAAGCGAAGTTAAGTGGCACTACTTGCGCGACTTGTATCGCCATGAAGATGAGCTTAGCTGCGCTTTGAAAAAAGCTCCGGAGCATTCCGAAGTTTTGCAAACCAGAATGCGCAACCGAGCTGGTCGCAGTTTTCGCTGCGTTCTAACTCGCTGGGGCTCAAAAAGCCAAGAAGGAATTCCTGTTATGCTGCATTCCATACAAAGGATGCGAGCGGCGGGATGATTTTCTACATTCCTGCAAATGTCTGACCATTTAGAGAATCTTTACGAGAACTGGTTTTTAGATTATGCCAGCTATGTGATTTTAGATAGAGCCGTGCCTTATTACGAGGACGGCTTAAAGCCTGTGCAGAGGCGCATTCTGCACACACTTTACGAAATGCACAAAAGCGATGAGCGAATGCACAAGGTTGCCAATATTGTTGGGCGAGCCATGCAATATCACCCTCATGGAGATGCTTCAATAGGGGATGCTCTTGTGAATATGGGGCAAAAGAAGCTTTTGATTGAAACTCAGGGTAATTGGGGAAACCCCATAACCGGAGACCCTGCTGCTGCGCCTCGTTATATAGAAGGCCGGCTTTCGCAGTTTGCGCTGGAAGTGCTTTTCAATGCGGAAACTACCGAGTGGGTTCCTAATTACGATGGCAGAAGCCAGGAGCCTGTTTGCCTGCCGGTTAAGTTCCCTCTGGTGCTGGCTCAGGGCGCAGAAGGCATTGCTGTGGCGCTTAGTACAACGGTTTTGCCTCATAATTTTTGCGAGCTTTGCGAAGCCAGCATAGCGGCTTTGAAAGGAAAGAAGTTTGAGCTTTTCCCGGATTTTTCCACTGGCGGAATAATAGATGCAACCGCTTATAGCGATGGGCTTCGCGGCGGTCGCGTAAAGGTTAGGGCTCGCATTGAAAAGCTGGACTCCAAAACCCTTGTGATTAAGGAAATCCCTTTTGGCACCACAACGGAAAAACTTGTTGAGAGCATAACAAAGGCAAATGAAAAAGGCAAAATAAAAATAAAAAAGGTTGATGACCATACTTCAAAATTCGTTGAGCTTGTTGTGCATTTGCAGCCGGGCAGCGATCCGCAAACGGTTATAGACGCTCTTTATGCGTTTACGGAATGCGAAAAATCCATTGCTACGAATAATTGCGTTATAGTTGACGATAAACCCGAGTTTTTGGGCGCAACGGAGATTTTGAAGAAAAGCGCTGCGCATACAAAAGAACTTTTGGAATGGGAATTGCAAAACAAAATGAACCATTTGCAAGAGCGCTGGCATATGATTAGCCTGGAAAAAATATTTATAGACAAGGAAGTTTACGAAATAATCAAGAAAGCTCACGACAAAGAGGAGATGATTTCCCTTGTGAATGGCGGTTTGAAGCCTTTTGTGAAAAAGCTGCGCCGTGCTGTGGAAAGAGAGGATATTCTGAAATTGTGCGAGATTCCGATGCGCAGGATTTCTCTTTTTGACCAGAAAAAAGCAGACGAGTTGTTGAAGGAAATAGATGCGCAAATAAAGGAAACAGCTTACAATCTGGAAAATATAATAGAATTTTCCGTTAATTGGTTCAAGAATTTGCTTAAAAAGTATGGACCTGGCAGGGAGCGCAAGTCCACGCTTGCGGAATTTGGAAAGGTGAATGCGGTTCACGTTGCGCTTTCCAATCAAAAATTGTATGTTCATCGCAAAGAAGGTTTTATAGGCACGAGTTTAAAGAAAGAGGAATATTTATTCGATGTTTCTGAATATGATGATGTGATAGCCTTTTGCCAGGATGGAACTTTCAAAGTATCCAAGGTATCTGACAAAGCGTTTATAGGCAAAGATATTTTGCTTGTGGAAAAATTCAACAAAGAAGACGCTCGCAGAATTTACAACGTGATTTATCAAGAGGGCAAGGATGGCCCGGCTTATGTAAAGCGCTTTAACGTGGGCGGCATAACAAGAGACAAGCCATATCCAATAGGCAAGGGTGCGCCAGGCTCAAAAATTTTGTGGATAACTTCAAATCCAAACGGAGAAGCTGAGAGTGTCACTGTTTTCTTAAAGCCAAGGCCCAGAATAAGGCTGGAAATTCGGGTTGATTTTTCTGAAACGCTTGTGAAGGGCAGAGACGCTATTGGAAATTTGGTTACCAAATATGCTGTAAAAAATGTAAAAATGCTGAAAAAGGGCGCAAGCACTCTCGGCGATATGGAGCTTTTCTTTGACCAGCTTTCCGGAATGGTGAGCATTGCGAACAAGGGCGAAAGTCTGGGCGAGTTTGGCAAGTTCGACAAGATTCTTGCCGTTAAGGAAAGCGGCATTGCAAAGATTTACGAAACCAGCGAAACTGTTTTGGTGGGGCAGGAGATTGCCTATATTGCCCGCTATGAATGCTCAAAGATATACACGGTTTTGTATTATGACGGTTTGAGCTTGCAATATTGCGTAAAGAGATTCAATTTGGAAAACGCTCCGCAAACAACGGAATTTTCCCTTATAACCGACAGCGCTGAAAGTTCCATGCTTTTGTTCTTTGACGATGAGCTTCCCATCGCCCAAATTGACGGAAAGGAGTTCGACTTGGCAGAACTTTGCGAAGTTCGTGGTTACAAGGCTATTGGCAGCAAGCTTGCTTTCAAGAAGATTAAGAAGGCTATCAAGGTCCCGGCTCTGGTGATGGGTTAAAATCCCACCGCTGCTCCGAAAATAAAGTGATGAGATATTTTGCTTTCGCTTAGCGAAGCCATGTATTCAAGAGATAACCAAAAGTTTTTCGTATTCTCGTTTAGTTTTTCAAATTGCTCGCGCAGATTAAATGCTACGGAGCCGCTTAGATTTGTTATTAAAGTTCCACTAAAAGTCAAATCCAGGCTATGTCCAGCGCTAATACCCCAATTTGGAGTCAATAAAAAACCGCCGCCGCTTTGGTAGCCAATGCTTGAGCCTATATTGGCATACAAGCTGCTGCAATACGTATCTGTGTCCAAATCTATATCACGGTCATCTTCTCCTATGTTTGAAAATTCTTTTCTCAAAGTTTTTAAATCAGTGTTTTCAAAAGAAAAAATTGGCCCTATAAATAAAGCGTATCTCGGTTTGCTATGCGTAAATTTCATGTTTACGGAATATCTTTGATTTATAAGATTATTAGCGCTATCCAAATTTCCGCCTAAAAACTTGATGCTTGCTCCGCCGGATAAAAAAGAATTGTAAGAGTAATTTCCCTGTCCTGCCCAAGTCCATAATGTTTTGCATTCAGAGCTTTTTAAAGTGCCAACTCCCATTCCCGCAATCATGCCTTTGCTTTGCGCTATACCTTGCCCTGGCAGCGGAATTCCTGCAGCATTGGATGCTGCAAAAAGAAAGAGCAGGCTAATACCCAGCTTGCGCAAAAAGTCTGGCCACTGCCATGTTGTATTCATAGACCGCAAAATAGTAATCTTTTTTCATAAGCAAATTCTTTTTATAAGCGCTTGCCAAAAGCCCTGATGTTTTGCTCGGATTTATATCGTATTGCATAGCGGCGCCTTTCAGCATTCCTTCTGTTGCCCGCAAAGCGTTTCTTGCGCTTTCCAGCTTGCCCTTTGCAACTAAAAAGTCCTCGTATTTTTCTTCTATCTGCAATTCAATTCCCCTGTTTGCGTAATTCTCGGTTTGGCGCAGAACGCGATGCTCTATGCGAGCCATTTTATAGTTTTCCCATTGGTTCCAAAAATTGAGTTTATATTTGAGGCCAATTCCAAATGCTCCGGAAAGTCTGTTCACGGGATCTTGTGCAAAAGCGTTTTTTGAAAGATTGGTGCGATCTCCAGCCCATGATTTTGCGTATTCAAATTCTCCAAGTATAAAAAATTCTGGAGCTAGCCTTGCAGAAGCGAGTTCCATTTGCATACTCGTAGCCTCCAAGCCTGCCGAAAGTCGGCGAATGTCCGGATGGTGCGTGTATGCCCAGTTCTTCAATGAATCCAAGCTAGGCACAAAGTCTCCCGCGGCAGCCAGCACGCTGTCTGCTGGCTCAAACTGGATAGAATCGGGCAGTCCGAGAGCGAATTTCGCGGCTAGTTGCGCTTTGTTCAAACCGGATTTTGCATCCAGAACGGCTTTGTCTATTTCAAAGAACCCGGCTTTTAACTCCAGCAAGTCCATTTGCGAAGCGTCTTCGTCTCCATCGTCAAGGGCTTCTTCCAGTTTGTCTGCAGCTTTGCGCATTTGCTTATTGCCATCTTGAGCGAGTTTGTCCATTTCTTTTGCCAGCAAATATCCATAGTAGTAACTTAAAACATTCGTTTTCAGAAATAGTTCTTTCCCTTCTATTTCCATTCTTTTTTGCTGCAAGTCAGCTCTTGCAGCTCTTAACCCCAGTTGCAGTTGCCCAAAATTCAGCGGTTGCGCAGCCTGTATGTTCATTCCAAAATAGGGGCCCATTTTTGTGAAATCCCATGCTCTTACGGATTGGTTGTAATCGGTTTCTTGTTTTAATCCGGGAACAGCTCCAGTTAGCATTGAAAATTCAAATTTTGGGAGCAAGGCTCCGGCTTTAATCTGTTCTATTCTGCCTTCTTTTGCTAAAACAGCCATTCTGGTTTCTTGAAACCGAGGCTCGGTTTTTATAGCGGTTTCAACGAATTCATCTCTGCTCAAGCGAACAACTCCGCCTTTGTCTGCAAAGGCGCTGGAAGTGAGAAAAATTAAAACGAATATTAGCGGCACGGGGGTAATGTAGAAAAATGTTAGACTTACATCTTAGGCAACTTCAACTTCGCATACATCGCGTACAGGCGCAGAATTATGGTTATGGCTATTGTTCCGACAACTTTTGCGCCGTGATACTCGCTTGTGCATAAACCGAAAATCCAGAAGAACAAGCCGCCTATCAAAGCTGCCGTTGCATAAATTTCGCTTCTCAATACCTGCGGAATCTCACCCGCCAAAATGTCTCTGAGCATACCGCCGCCAACAGCCGTCAACACCGCTAGGCAAACTATGGCAAGACCGCCCGCATTTGCATTCTCCGCATGCATAGCGCCTATCGCAGTGAAAGCTCCCAAACCTATGGCATCTGCTACCATAACAAAACGCCAGCGCGAAATTATCGTTTTTTGAGCGATTATAACCAAAATCGCTGCGGAAATGCAAAAAATGATGTAAATTGGCTTTTGCAAAGCGAGCGGCGGAGTATTGCCCAGCAAAGTATCTCGCATCGCGCCGCCGCAAACACCTGTGCAGCAGGCAAGCGCAATGGCCCCAAACCAGTCCAAACCTCGCTGCGAGGCTTTAACCGCACCGGTTATGGCAAAAGCAAATGTTCCCAACAAATCAAGGGAAAGGAGAATCATTTGTGGAATATAGAATTTTCTATATTATACTCCACAATATGAAGAAAATTCTGCAGTTTTTGGGTGTTTACATACAGGTGCTGCTGGTAGCACTGGCTTTTATTTTAATGGTTGTCTTCAGCTATTACCATACTCGCAGTGCCGAGTATTCTCATCTTAGGAGAAATGCCGAAGCTACACTTTCCAATACGGAAAANAGCATTGAGGCTAAATTGCTTGGCATAGAGAGAACCCTGGGCAATATTTCGGAAAGCATTCGCCTGATGGTTATGGATGGCGTTGACGAAGACAATGTGA
>WQSA01000071.1 GCA_009788135.1 Candidatus Fibrimonadales bacterium | reverse complement strand
TCAAATAACTACTTGACACCGGAGGAAAAAGATTCTATATTTGTGAGTAACAATTCATCTGTCGCTTAACTTAATCTACATTTTTTCCGGGACAGTTCACAAAAAAGCAAGAGCATAAAAGCAGGCAAGAAATCAAGAGAATGTTCTGTATTTTCATAAAGGAATCTCCTATAAGAAAGCGTATTATTATTAATATACATTTTTTTCTAAAAAAAAGTACGTTTAGAGCTAATTTAAGCTGTTATAATTGACAAATTGCCTCTTCCGCAGTCTTTACTTCACCCCTAAGCTGCATTTCAAAAACTCGCTTGATAATTCTTCCAAGCTCAGGGCCAGGCTTTAAACCTCTATCCAAAAGCATTTGCCCTGTGATAAAAGGCTCAGGAGCAGCTTCCCAAATTCCCATTTCGGTACCTGTTTTTTGCATTTCGCTGCAAACATCATCTCCCATCGCGCTTTTCAGCATTGCCGGGAGCTTTAAGCCATTCGCTTTCAAAGCGCATCTGCGCAAATCTCGCTTATCGAACAGAGAAAGAGAATTCAATAGCGCTGGAACTTTTTTTAGCAAGTTGTTCACAGGAACCCATTTTCTCAAAAACTCAAGAGGCTTTGCGCCAGGCAAGCACAGAAGTCCAGCGAACATCAGCGTTTCCGCTTCCTGCGGATTTAAGCTTGCTCTTCGCTCTGCCAAAAAATCCAGAATTTCCCCGCTGGTACGGATTTCGGGAAACATATTCTGCAAACCGACTTCGCAAAAAAAATCGAGACCAAACGAAGGCTTAACTCCTTTCAAAAGCCACTTGCGAAATTCCTCTTCAATTCGCTCNCTGGACAAATCGTTTAAAGAAAGAGTTCTGCAAAGCTCAANGGTTTCTTTTGCCGCTCTAAGCCCAAAGCGAGCCGCAAACTGAACGCCTCGCAGCACTCTGAGCGAATCTTCGGAAAAGGCTTCGCTAACATGGCGCAAAATTTTATCTTCCAAATCTCTGCGCCCATTGTATGGATCTATAAGCTCCAAATTCGGGAGTTCCATGCCCATAGCATTGATGGTAAAATCTCTGCGGCGAGCGGCTTCTTCAAAGGTCAAATTCGGGTTTGTTTGAACATCAAAAGCTCTGTGTCCGGCTCCGGTTTTGCTCTCCGTTCTGGGAAAAGAAAAATCGTAGTGAACTCCATTTCTTGCGAGATGTATAACGCCAAAAGCCTTTCCTATCAAATTCGGTTTGCCATGCCTAGAAAGAATTTCCAGCAACTTTTCCTGATTGATTGAATAAACCTCTATATCAAAATCTCTATGCTCTCCGTTAAACCCAAGCAAGGAATCTCGCGCAAAGCCGCCAACCAAAAAAGCCCTGCCGCCCGCAGCGCTAATATCCTCTGAGATTTGGAGAAGCTTTGATGGAAGCTTTTTAAATTGAGAATTGAGAATTGAGAATTGAGAATTATTTAGCATATCTGCCTTTTTCAAAATCTAAACTTGCCTATTCTCCATTCTCAATTCTCAATTCTTCATTAAGCGTTTAATTCAGAACCCCTTTAGTGCTCGGAATTTCATCTGCATTTTTGCCTTTTCCTATAGCCATTGCAACCGCTCTGGCAAACGCTTTGAAAATAGCTTCCATGCAGTGATGGCCGTCTTGCCCGTAGAGCAATTCTATGTGCAAATTACATTTGGCATTCTCCGCAAGGCTCTTGAAAAAATGCTCCCAAAGACTGAGCTCCATATCGCCTATTCTCGCAGGCAAATTCCCTCGCAAAACATAAGCGCTGCGACCGCTGAAATCCAAAGCTACTCTTGCAAGCGACTCGTCCATAGGAGCATAATAGAAACCAAAACGCTCAATGCCTTTCTTATCGCCAAGAGCCTGATTCAAAGCGGTTCCCAGCACTATGGCTATGTCTTCCATGCTATGATGAAAATCTATTTCGGTATCACCTTTGCAGGCAAGCGAAAGCTCAATCCCTGCGTGCGACTGGAACAAATTCAACATATGGTCAAAAAATGCATTTCCGCTTCTTATCTCTCCGCGACTCTTGGAATCCAAATTTAAATGCAATTCAATATCGGTTTCTGCTGTCTTTCTCGAAATTTCAGACATTCTCATTCTCGATTTTCTCCTCAGGCCTCTTCAAAAGTTCATCCAAGCTCGACAATGGTTTTGAGTAGCGCTCTTCCAGGCTTTTGCCAAATTCGTCTGTTTTTTTGTTCAGCTCCGTCACTTGCGTGCTGGTGTAAGCAAGCAAGCCCACTGCCAGCATAAAACCAAAGAAGAACAAAACCATGTAAATGGTCATGCTACCTCAAATCTCTATTCAATTTGTTGACAATTTTTCCGTTGTAGAAGAAAAGCGTATTGAACTTTCCGTATTCGGTTTTCGCGCCGTTTACAAACAGTTTCGTACGATCCGGAACCGTTATGGTTAATTGCATTGTATCGTTGTGAGAGACATAGCGATTCGCAAGCCTTGTGAAATAATACATTTTTGGATCCAAGCCTTTGAGAGAGACTCCGCAAGTATTGTCCGTAGCAGAATGCGAGCATTCAAGACGAAGAGTATCGTTTGCAGGCTCGGCTGGCACAGGAACTTCCGGAGCTGCAGTTGCCGTCTCTTGAGCAAAGGCTTCGCCTGATTCGTTTGCATGGCTCGGATCTTGAACCTGAACCTCAGGCTCTTCGATATCCGAGTTTAGAGGTTCATGTACAGGCTCTCCTTCATACGAAGAGTAAAGCACTTTTTTGGAGATAAACAAAGCCAAGGCAATTACCACAATAACCGCTATGGCAATTTTTGAAACATTGCTATTGGAAGTTTTGCTCTCTTGCTCGGAATCGCCCATCATATTTGATTGAGAGACCGCAAAACGAGAATTTATCTCGCTTGAGAACCTTTTGATAACTTCCCTTTTGTCAATGAGCAATTTTTCGCAAATGGAAATAATATAGCTTCGCAGGTAAGCTTCCGTAGGAAAGTCGCTCCAGCGATTTTCTTCTATGGATTCCACTATATTTTTGCTCAAGCGAATGGCTTTTGCCAAATGCTCCAATTCTATGCCGCGAACTTTGCGAATACGCTGCAGATAATCGCCAACTTTTTCGTTAGCGCCTAAGCTTAAAACATCTTCATTTTCTGTTGCCACAAGGCCTCCATTTATTCCATTTTTTTAAGTGCATCCAAAGTAGTTGCCACGGGAAGCCCCATAACATTGTAAAAACACCCGTTTATTGATTCAATAAAACGCGCGCCTTTTCCTTGCGCTCCATAAGCACCTGCTTTGTCTGCATATTCCATTGTTGAAATATAATTTAGAATTTCTGAATCGCTATAATCTCTAAAATGCACCTCAGTTTGGCTTTCGCCGGCAAATAATAGCTTGCCATCTTTGCAAAGGGCTACCCCGCTAATCACTTTATGGGCCCTATTTCTCAGTTTTTTTAGCATTTCTATGGCTTCTTCTCCGTTTTTCGGCTTGCCTAAAAGCTCATCTCCGCAAAAAACAAGGGTATCGCCGCCAAGCACAAAAGCGTCTCGAAATTTCGCCGAAACATCAAAAGCCTTTCTTTTTGCCAGTTCTTTGGGAATGTTCTCTATTTGAATGCCCGCAATGCTTTCATCGCAGCCAGATGGCTCTATGCTGAATTCAAAGCCCAATTGCTCAAGAATTTGCGCTCTTCTGGGGCTGTTGCTAGCCAGGATTAATGACACAGAAATTCCCTGCATAGAGCGAACCGGAAAAATTGTTTACAGCCGAGCCTTCCCCCAAAATGGAGTTGCGTATGGAGGTATTGAAAAGCGTGCTCCCATTTGATATTATGCTGTTTTCAATGGCGGTTCCTTTTATTTTGCAGTTCTTTCCAATGCTTGCGAATGGTCCTATGCTGCAGTTGCTGAGTTCCGTTTGGCTGCCTACATGGCAAGGATGCGCAAATTTGCAATCCGGGAACCTGGCCTCCAAGTCTTCCTCTTCCTGAGATACGTTTGTCAACATGCAGCGATTGCTTTCCAGCAATATCTCAGGAGTCCCGCAGTCTAGCCACTGGGCTATGGAAGCCGTGGTGAATTCGCATCCGTTTTTCAGCATGCCTTGCAAAGCGTCCGTCAACTGATATTCGCCCCGGGTTTTTATATTGCCGCTAATCAAGTATTTCAAAGATTTTTTCAATTCAGCTATGTTTGAAATAAAGTAAATGCCAACCAAAGCCTTGTTGCTCACAAATTCCTGAGGTTTTTCAACCAAAAGCTCAACCTTGCCTTCTTTGCCTACCTTTGCAACGCCAAACCGCTTGGGATCTTCGATTTCGCGTACATAGAGCAGATTGCCGGAAATTGTTTTCAGCGATGAGAAATCCGCTTCAAACAGAGTATCGCCCAAAATTATGAGCACAGGTTCGTTATCTATTAACAGGTTTTCGCACAAGTTGATGGCTTCACCTAGCCCCTGCGGCTCGTTTTGCCAAACGAACTTTGCCGATATATGCGGATATTCGGCATTTATATGGTTTTCAACGCTTTTGCCCAAATAACCTACAACAAATATGTATTCCGAAACGTTCAGGTTTTCAAGTTTTGCCAGAATATGCCCCAAAATAGTGCTGCCTGCTATTGGAAGCAGGCATTTTGGCATGTTCAGAGTCATAGGACGCATTCTGAGTCCTATTCCAGCAACAGGAATAATCACCTTCATATAGTAGCCTCTATCGTAGTGAATCCAAATATTGGGGATACACTTCTATTGAATATAAGTTTTTCGTTTCCGTTAGCCACTTTTTTTCCAGCCTTTGCCTTTTCTCCGAGAGAACTATGCTCCGTATTTGCTCCATTACCTCTGAAAACGGTACATAAGCAACGGAGTCCAAACGGAACTTTTCCTTGTTGTTCTCGTAAAAATCCCGCAACTCGTTATCCGATTCCACAGTGATTGCGCTATCCAGCGAGAGCCTCAATCTGTCCACTAAAATCTTTTTTTCCGCATCTCTGATTAGCCTTTGCACCGCAGGGTCTTTTTGAAATCCTCTTTTCAAAGCCTCTCTATGCATAACCTCAAAATTAACCCAAAACTCAATTCGGCGAATCCACTCTTCTTTGGAAAGAGAATCGCCATCCGCAACAGTCTCTCTAAGTTCATTTAAGTGCAAACGGGCATTTTCAACCTCGGCTATAACCGGGGAAGGGTTCTTCCAAAACTCCAGCTCGCACGAAAGCAGAAGGAAGCTTAACAGTAAGATTTTACATCGTAGCATACAACACAAACTCTATTGCGGACTGCATCTTTTCTACCCCTTGAGGTCTGGAAACGAATTGCTGAACGCCAAAGGCAAGGTCAGACTTCTGCAAAGCTTCCGCAAAATTCAAAAGTGAAGGATAATCAGCCTCGGTGGTGGTTCTTAAAATTACGCGGCGATAAGTTTCAAGTTCTTCTTCGATAGGTTTTTCCCATCCGATCAAACGAACTTGATTGGCAACTGCCAGGGTACGCAATGCCATAATCTCGGATTTCACCCTTGAAGGCTTTATCAATGGCATTCTTTTAAGCGAGTCGAAATCAGGTTGCACAATGCTGCCAAGAACGCTCAATTCAATGAGGCCGTCTTTTGTCATGGATGAATCTCTCACAACTATATCCGGATTCACTTTGGCTCTCAACTGATTCAAAAAAGTATTGCGAGTGCGGGAATCAAGAGCTACAGCGCGGGCAAAATAAAAATTTGGAGCCTGGTATGCAAGGTCTAGATAACCAATGCCATCGGGCGTCGCTTTGTAAAACGTGCTCAACATAATATGAAAAGCCTGTTTTTGATACGGAATTCTATTGCTCAAAGCCTGTTCCTTGTAATTTGTTGGAAGTTTGTCCGTAATATAGATATCTGGACGCATTGTTTTAACAACTTCTTCAACAGTACCGTTAATCGGGCTTGAAGGGTCGTCTGCTCTGGTGCCATAAGCAGTTAATTTCACAACTCCGGCCTCGCGCAATACCTGCGAAGCGGCAGTCTCTTCGGTCAAACCCAGAAGATCAATGATTTCTTGCGGCAGATATCCGCGCAAAAAGCCCGGCACGCCAAAAAGCTGCAAATACAATACAGCCGCTATCATAAAGACAACCAGCATGTAAAAAATATTGACTATGGAACTGAAACGACCTTTGCTAGCAGGCTTCTTTGAACCTATCTTTATTCCCTTTCCCTTAAGAGCCTGAGGCGCGCCGTTAGCGACGGCAGCAGTACCCTTGGGACGGGATGGCATTAAATTGGACTTTATCATTTTAAGCTCCGTTTTCCAATATAATGAATAAGCAAAAAGCGTGCCATTTCATAATTTTATGCGCAGCTCAAGGTTGCGCCTATAGCTCCCACGCACTGCGATAGCTTCGAAAAATCCCCTTTTTCCAAGGAAAATTTGGATAAAGAATTCCACGATTGCACTTCTATCGATTCTTTCAATTCTTTTGCGCATTTTGTAATATCCGCAACGAACTGCGCATTTGCAGAAAGTTTTCCGCACAATTTGACATTTTTCTTAGCCTTGGGATATTCTTTGAATCCGTCTTCCAAAATATCTGCAATTGCCTTGGGAGAAATGCAATCTTTTGGCAAAAACCTAAAAGCGAGGGGTCCAGTCTCGTTGCCCCAAATAGCTACGGCAAATTTATCGTCTGCTTTCAGCACGCATTTGGGCTGGCTGCCCAAGCCTTCGGAGGCTTCAAAAATATTGAGCAAAGCGCAAACATCTGCTATCAAGCAGCTGGGGCTAAAACCGCTTTTTTCAATTTGGTCGGAACTGAATGAGCTCACCAGTTTCTTGTTTATAGCCGTTGTTATCACGCGTTCGGGTTTCTTCTGATTCGGGTAAAAAGCCGCATCCATTTGGTAATCGCTGGCTTTTAAATCGGTTGCGTGCTCAAATTCCCAGTTTACATAGTCATAGTAGCCGCCTTCCATCTCTTTTGGAATGTCAATCAGGCGAATTATGCCGTTGCTTGCCGGAAAGGCCACTGCTACAGCGTTTTTTTCCTGGCGCAGATTGCTACGGATCCAGGGGCTCAGAACTGAGGCGTAAATAGAGGTATCGCTTATGGAGTTGCCAGAGGTAGGGAGCACGTCTATTTTTATAACATGCTTTCGGCTTGGCTCTACCAAGGCGACTTTTAACTCATCTTCGCTAATTTCCACGCCTAAACAAATATTATGTGCCATTATTGATGTAAAATAGTAATTTTCAGAGCATTAGACCACAAATAGCCAGTTCAAAAGATGGCAAACTGCTATAAGAACCCATTGTTATGCCATAAGAAATCTCATCCAGCCGCAGAATGGTTTTCTGAAGGTTTCCGAGCCTCCACCTGGAGCTCTGGTCCGGCAGTTTGTTTTTTTCGTAGGTAAAAAGCCTGTTTGGAGGCAGAATTTTGCTTTTTATTTCGTAATCCGGTATATTTTTTGAGCGCATGGATTGTATATGCAAAAGGGTTAGGCAGTGGTTTCTGAGTTCAAAAATTATGGGCATAAAGGCTTTGTTTCCTTTTTCGGCCAAGATTCTGCGGAATTTGGGCAGAAACACCTCCAGATTTCTGTATCCAAACGGTCCTTGCAGTTCGTAGCTTGGAATGTCCCGGTCTTGTTTTACGAAAAGCGAGCAGTGCTGCATTTTTATTTCCGGTATTCTGTTATCGTAGAGGAATATTTTTTTTATTTCGTTGTGTATGCATTTTGTGTCTCCGCCTATGGAGTCTGCGATGTAAAGGGCTGCGGCAGGTTCTATTTTTCTGTTAAAATACTTTTGGACGTGCGTCATTATCCATTTCTGAATGCCTTCGGTATATTTTGGTGGTGCAAAAAGCTCGGTAGCTTTTTGTTTTTCCAGATATTTCCACAAGACTCCCCTTTTATCGATTTTATCCACGTCGGCGAGAAAGTCAAGCGCTAAATTTCCCTGTGCTCCTTCCAGAAAGCCGGTCAGTTTGCGTTGTTCTTCTGCCGGCATAAATTCGCAATGTCTAATAAGAACGCTTGCGCCTGGTCCAAAAAACGAGGGGGTCATAGCCTGAGCCACGTCTGCAACGAGCGATCCTTCTGCATATTCGGAAGCAAAAAACACTCTTCGCTGCGAGCCGTCTGCCAGAGCTTCTTTCCAAAACTCGGCAATCCGTTCATCTTTTCCGAACTCGTCCAAACCTATAAGCGCAAGGAGCATGGGGAAAAGTTAGAAAAACCAATTGTTTAACTTCTGTCAAAAAAAATTCTATTTTTAATATCTTATGCCCCAACGGAGTTTAATTATGAACTGTTTTAAGCGTATTTTACCCGCTTCCATTCTTGCTTTATTTTTGTCTTGCGCCGGCGATTTCAAGGAGATTACCGATGAGGAGCGGCAGGCTTTGGCTTCAAGCTCTAGCGACATTGGGATGAGCAGCAGCGACTCTGGCAGTTCTAGTTCTGAGGAGCAGAGTAGCTCTTCTGAGGAACAAAGCAGCAGTTCTGAGGAGCAGTCAAGCTCTTCTGCCAGCGAAGAAGCTTCTTCTTCCAGCGTTGAGCCAGGCATCAGTTCCTCGGAGCAAGTCAGCAGCGCAAGCATTGAGCAAAGCAGCAGTTCTGAGGAGCTGTCAAGCTCTTCTGCCAGCGAAGAAGCTTCTTCTTCCAGTGTTGAAGTGAGCAGCGGCGACTCTGGCAGCTCTAGTTCTGAGGAGCAAAGCAGCAGTTCGGCTGAGCAGTCAAGCTCTTCTTCAAGCGACGAAAGCGTTTATCTTTGCGATGGCGAAGAATACGACCCGAACATGGAGAATTGCGAAGGCATTAAAGTTGTGATTTGCAAAAATGGCGTTTACGCTGCAAACTACTTCTGTTACAATGGTTTTGGGTATGAAAAGTGCGACGGAAAAACTTATGATGCTGAAGCCCAATTCTGCTTGGGAAATGGAATAAAGAACAAATGCGGCGGCAAAAAATACGATGCTGGGCAATTCTGCTCAGGAAATGGCATCATTTTTGGCTCCTGTGGAGGACCTTCTAATTTTTACAATACGGAAAGCCAATTGTGCGATTCTCGCGATAACACAATATACCCGTTTGTAAAAATCGGCGATCAAACCTGGATGGCAGAGAATTTGAACTATGCTACAGCAGGCAGCAAATGCGTTGAAGCCTCAGGTGCTTCAGGCACATTAATTGATAATGGCGGTCGCTGTGGTACTTACGGTCGTTTGTACAATTGGGCAACAGCTATGAACCTTGAGCAGAGTTGCAATTCCACTCATTGCGCAACAAGCCAAGCTAAGTATCGAGGCGTATGCCCCGATGGCTGGCATTTTCCCAGCAATGATGAATGGACAACGCTGCAAAATTATGTTGAAGAACAAGAAGTTTCTTGTTCTAATTGTGCAGGAACTAAATTGAAGGCAGCGAGCGGCTGGAATGGCAACGGCAACGGCACGGATGACTTTGGCTTTTCGGCTCTACCGGGCGGCTACGGAGCTGACAATAATACATTCGGCGGTATCGGCGGAAACGGCCGCTGGTGGAGTAGCACTCAGTCCAATAACAACAGCAGCTACCTCCGGCACATGAACGACAACAACAATCACGCCAACTCGTTCACAAACTATAAGGTGAACTTGTTCTCTGTTCGTTGTTTGCTAGACTAATTGTCTGAACCATGATTAACTTGATTTAGGGATTTACATGATATGCAAAGAATAATTCTCATCTTCATCCTCGCCGCCGTTGCCCACGCACAAAAAGTCGTGGCTGTTCTAGAAATCGTTCCAAACAACGAAAACATAGAGTTGCAACTCTCCGAATACCGCCACCTAACAGACGAGCTAAGAACAAGAGCCCGTGAAGCCTTACCCAGAACAGGATACTCAATCCTCACAAGAGACAACATAATCTCATTGCTACCCCCAGACGAAGAAGCAAGAGAATGCCTGGCTGAAAGCTGCGCAGTGGAAATAATGCAAGCTTGGCAGTCGAAGAACAGAAGCTAAGCGACAATTCTCAATTCTCAACTCTCAATTCTCAATTAGACAAGAAGTCCAAAACGCCATTCTACATCGCTCTGAGCCTCGACCT
>WQSA01000070.1 GCA_009788135.1 Candidatus Fibrimonadales bacterium | reverse complement strand
AATGTATATTCCTATTATAGATAGGAGTTCTTTATGAAAAACAACCGATTTTTTCTCGCAGTTGGCGTTTTCTTCGCCTTGGCGTTCACTTTTTCCTGCTCTGGCGATGACAATGACCTGCAATCGACATTGCTGGATTCCGGTTCTTCGGAACAAACCTTGTCTTCCAGTTCGGTAGAATACTTATCCTCTTCAAGCTTAGCTGAGAGTATTTCGAGTAGTTCATTAGAAGTGGTTCTCAGTAGCAGTTCTATGGAGCAAACCTTATCTTCCAGTTCGGTAGGATACTTATCCTCTTCAAGCTTAGCTGAGAGTGTTTCGAGTAGTTCATTAGAAGTGGCTCTAAGTAGCAGTTCTTTAGAGCAGCAGAGCAGCAGTAGTTCTTCGGAGTTGCAGAGTAGTAGTAGTCTAGATATGTGCGGTAGCAAGTCTTACGATTCAACTATCCAGTTCTGCTATAACAATTATGTTGTTGATAAATGCAATGGCTTAACGTTTGTCCCTACGAGTGAGCAGTGTTCTTATGGGGTAATAGAGAAAAAATGCGGCGGGGGTTGGTACGAGCCTCAAACTCAATTCTGTTCCAATAGCACGGTTTATGATAAATGCGGTGGAACGGTGGAATATGATCCTGCAAATAAACGCTGTTTTGACAATGCCATAGAAACTAAATGCGGCACTAGCTGGTATGATGCTTCGAATGCGAATTTGAGATGCCAGAGCAATATTGTTGAAACCAAGTGCGGTACAAATGATAACAGTTGGAGTTGGTATGACGCTTCTAAAGAGGATTTGAGGTGCTGGAGAGGCGTTGTAGAATTTAAGTGTGGAGCGGTCTGGAGTGCAATTGTAACGACTTGGTATGAAGCTCCCAATACGTATTCGAGATGCCAGAACGGCGTTGTAGAATCTAGTTGCGGAACGTATTGGTATGACGCTTCTAAAGGGGATTTGAGGTGCTGGAGAGGCGTTGTAGAATCTAGTTGCGGAACAGATTGGTATAACGCTTCAAATGCGAATTTGAGATGTGAAGGCGGCATAGTATATGGTTCAATTAGCTATGGGGGGCAATCATACAAGACTGTATTAATAGGTTCGCAAACTTGGATGGCGGAGAATCTAAACATTGAAGCTAATGGCAGTAAGTGCTATGATAGTGATCCCTCAAATTGCGCCAAGTATGGTCGCTTGTATGATTGGGAAAGAGCTAAAACTGTTTGTCCCTCTGGTTGGTATTTGCCTAGCAACGAAGACTGGGATAAATTGTACCGTTATGCGGATGGTACTAGCGGAACTTCAAGCCCTTACCACAGCCTTACGGCGGGCAAACATTTGAAGGCGAAAACAGGCTGGAATAGTGGCGGTAATGGCTTGGACACTTATGGATTTTCGGCTCTGCCGGGCGGCTTCGGCAGCTCTGATGGCTATTTCCACAATGTCGGCTACTACGGCCGCTGGTGGAGTAGCAATGAGTACGATAGCAGCTACGCCTACTACCGGGACATGTACTACAACTACGAGGATGCCTTCTGGTACGACAACATTAAGTCGTACTTGTTCTCTGTTAGGTGTCTCCAGGACTAAGCGCATAGTGCTTGCGTAGCAAGCATAATGCGCCGCACATAGCGTAGCAATGGGCGTAGATTGGGATTTTTTTATGAAGAGTGAGAAAGTCCTGTGTCTGGAGTTTTCAGATGAGCTAGTATTTGCTCATAATCGTAGCCCTTTGCCATGAGGTCAAGAATACGGGCTTTCTTGCTGAGGCGTCGAAAATGTAGGTATGTAATAATCCTCTGCGTGGGTAAATATAGAAAGTTTCTTCGATTTCTATTTTACACTCCCACATGCGCATACTCTTTATGGGAACACCGGAATTTTCCGCCGAATTTTTAAAGCACTTGCTTAAAGGCGAACATCATGTTGTTGCCGTTGCAACTCAGCCCGACAAACCGGTGGGGCGTGGCATGGAATTGCATAGCCCGCCGGTGAAGCTCACCGCTTTGGAAGCCGGCATTCCAGTTTTGCAACCCAATTCCGTTAAAGAGCCTGCCTTTGCAGAAGAATTGAAAACATTTAATGCTGATATTTTCGTGGTTGTGGCTTTTTCCATTTTGCCAAAAGACGTTCTGGCCGCTTCAAAGCTCGGCGCAATAAATATACATGGAAGCTTGCTGCCAAAATACAGAGGGGCTGCGCCTGTGCAATGGGCCATAGCGAATTGCGAACAAAAAACCGGATTAACCGTATTCTTGTTAGACGAAAAAATGGATCACGGTCCTGTTTTGGAAATGAAGGAAATAGCGATTGAGCAAAACGATACAACGGAAACTTTGCTGAAAAAAATGGTAGTGCCCGGATGCGAAGCCTTGGATAGCGCACTCGCAAAATTGCAAAGCGGAAACTTCACTGCAATTGAACAAAATCATGAACAGGCAAGCCCTGCGCCAAAATTGAAAAAAGAAGACGCTCTGATAGACTGGAATACGAGCGCATTGCAAATTCACAAAAGATTATGCGCATTTACGCCATGGCCCGGTGCATATACTAGTTTGAACGGGCAAAAAATTTTCATACGAAAAACGGAAATCTCAGAGTTGGATAAAAAATTGAAGCCAGGTGAAATCTTTGTTAATAAGAATACGGTTTTTGCTGGAACGGCGAACGGAGTTTTATCTATTTTAGAGGTGCAAGCGGAAGGCAAAAAAAGAATGCCTGCTGCGGATTACTTTAGAGGTGCAGGAAGTGACAGCCATTGTTTTGGGTAATTTTGACGGATGCCATTTGGGCCACAAAGCTCTGTTTGACGCTTTGAAATTAGAAGCCGAAAAAAATAAAATGCCGCACATCGCAATATCATTTGAGCCGCACACAAGGCACGTGATTCAGGAACCCGGGCATCCAGAGCTTTTGACTTCAATTGAAGAGAAAAAAGAATTGATGGAGCAAAACGGAGTTCCTCTTGTTCTGCAAAAATTTGACAAGGATTTATTCGCAATGCCGTTTCGCTCTTTTGTGGAAGAATTTGCCGTAAAAAAATACGGAGCAAAACTCTGGGTTCTGGGTTTGGATCAGAGGTTCGGACGAGGCGGCAAAGGCAATGCAGAGGCTTTGAAATCGTATTTTCCGGATTTGTCCATTCACGAAATTGATCCGGCAATGTTTGAAGGCGAAGCGATTAGCTCTTCACGCATAAGGGAAGCTCTTAAAAACGGAAAGCCAGACTTGGCAAATGCGATGCTTGGGAGAATTTACTCTGTTTGCGGAATTGTTGTGCATGGCTTGGGACAGGGGAAGCAACTTGGTTTTCCAACGGCGAATTTGGAACTTCCGCCATATAAGCTTTTGCCAAAAAACGGCGTATATTCTGGCACAGCATCCTTTGACGGGCAAAAGCACAGAGCGGTTATAAACATAGGTTGCCGCCCGTCGCTGGGGAACAGACCCGTTGGTCTTGAAGCTCATCTTCTGAACTTTGACGGAGATTTATACGGCAAAAAATTAACAGTTGAACTTACAGCGAGAATAAGAGACGAAGTGAAATTTGAAAGCCTGGATGCGTTGAAAGAGCAAATTAAGAAGGATGTCTCATTCTGCATTTTTGGCAAATAGGATTCTCCTTGTAATTCTCGCAGAATTTTCTATACCTCTCTCCATTCCAAATCTCCAACGGATCTTGCAGCGCAAAATTCCCAAAATCCCCAAAAGGAAACTTAGTTCGCATGCCAAATCGGGCGTCCGGATTAGGGCAAACCTGAAAAGTCCCATCCACCCAAACCCAAGCTTCTTTGCCGAGAAATTTACAATTTGAGAGTTGAGAGTTGAGAGTTGAGAGTTGAGAATTCAAAATCCATGGCTTGTTTATTTTTATTCTTTTTACGCATTTAGGCACTTCGTCTAATCTATCATTTTCATCAAGCGTCGCTTGAATAGAAACACTCTCCACTCTCCACTCTCCACTCTCAACTAACCAAGCGCTTTTCGGAATTTTTCCATGCATTGCGCTGAATTTTATGTCGCTCAGAACTGGTTCAAGCAAAGGTCGCCATTTTTCGATTCCTCCGTTTGGGAAAGTTCCGTTTGTGGTTATATTCACTTTAATATTGTATTTTTTTGCCAGCTTCAAAAAATCTTCAAAATGGGAATACATAAAAGGCTCGCCTATGGTGCTGGGTATTATTTCCGTTAAACCNTGCGGCAAAAACGCTTTTACAACNCTTTCAATCAACGCAAAATCCATCTCCTGCACAGGNTCCCAGTCCAAAGGAGCTTGTTTTGCAAAGCATATATCGCAATTTTGGTTGCANNTATGCGGATTCGTGATAAATGTTATGCGCATCTTCCCCAAAGATAGTTTTTGTAAATTATCGCTAAAGGTCTTTCGCAAGACTGCCGATATATGATAAAAAAGGAGTGTATCATGGAAGTTAGTGCAAACAAACCCGCAACATCGGCTGTAAAAAGCTATGAACCGGCTAAAACCGAAAACAAAACCAGCCATCAGGAAACCACTTCCGAGGCAGTAGCCAAACACAACCAGCCAACAGACAAGCTGGAAATAAGTGATGCGGCACAAGATAAAAAAGACAACGAAAGCGTAGCTGACGGCGTTGTTGGGAACGGCTTTGCCGATTTTGACATGGATGCTTTCCAGGGCTCAATACGCTCTCAGCTTATGCAGTCCATACATGAGTCTAAAAAGGCTTTGATGGAAGCTGGCGTTGAGTTTGCCAAATACAATTCAGATTCTATTCTTTACGACCTCTCCGGGTTGAAAGGCGGCGACAATATCAAAGCTGCTGATGTTCCTGAATACTGGAATGCNGAAAACACATCCCAGCGCATAGTGGATTTTGCGATGGGNTTCCGCGGATTGGCTCCGGAGCTTTCNGATGAAGAGTTCATCAAACAGGTTCGCTCNGCCGTGGAAGAAGGTTATAGACTTGCCAAAAAAGACCTCGGAAGTTTGCCCGGTCCGTCTGCAAAGTTGTTCAACGACACTTACAGCTTGACCATGAACAAATTCGACGAGCTTTTGGCTAAGGCTCAGAAGGGCGCCGCATAATAATGTATTCATCTCCCCCTGCACTGGAACGACTGGTGCAGGAACTCTCAAAACTTCCAAGCATAGGGCGCAAAACCGCCCGAAGGCTTGCTTTTTANTTAATTTCCGGCGATAGAGAAAAAATGGAGAGCTTGGCCAGNGCTATTATGGAGGCCAAGGANAANCTTGTTCACTGCAATATGTGNTATGGGTTCTCCGAAAGCGAGGTATGCCCAATCTGCGCTCATTTGGGCAGAGACAGGGAAATTCTCTGCGTTGTTGAAAGGGCAAGCGATATATTGCCTTTTGAAATCAGCGGAATACATAAAGGTCTTTATTTTGTGCTTGGAGGCGTTCTTTCCCCGCTAGACGGCGTAAAACCCGAGACTTTGCATATTCCAGAGCTTGTTAAACGCATAGAGCAGGAAGGCATAAAAGAACTTATCCTAGCCTTGGGGTCTAGCCCTGAGGCTGAAAGCACCGCTCTGTACATAGACCGCATTCTTGCAGATTCCCAAGTTCGCCGCACAAGGCTAGCCAGAGGCATACCTGTGGGTAGCGACTTGGAATTTATAGACGATGTAACTATGCTAAGAGCATTTGAGGAAAGAGTTAAGCTATAGTAGCGTTAATTTTTTTCTATATTCCACTTCCATGGAAGAAGTTGTTATTACAGGAATGGGATGTGTAACTAATTTAGGCAACACGCCCGATGAATTGTGGAATAATCTCCTTGCTGGCAAATCTGGCATAGGGCCTATTGACCGCTTTAGCACAGAAGCTTATCCTGTTAAATTTGCAGGACAAATAAAGGAGTTTGATGCATCTCCTTATTACAGCGAGCGCGACCGCAAACGCATTTCAAGAAACATTCAGTACGCAGTGCACGCTGCGGANACCGCTCTTAAAATGGCNGGCATAGAAGACACCAAGACGGCNGTGGATATTACCAGAGCAAGCGTCATTGTTGGATCTGGCATGGGCGGCATGGAGATTTACTCCGAAAGCTCTGTTAATTTGGAAACAAAAGGGCCTCGCGGAGTCTCTCCGTTCTTCGTCCCTCAAGCCATAGGCAATATGGTAGCGGGCGAAATAGGCATTCGCATAGGCTGGATGGGCCCGAACTGGAGCCCGGTATCCGCTTGCGCAACCTCAAACCACTCCTTTATCACCGCTGCAGACCAGATTCGCCTGGGCAGGGCAGATATAGCTGTGGCTGGCGGCACGGAAGAAGCTGTTTGCCCTATAGGGTTGGCAGGTTTTGCGGCAATGAAGGCTCTTTCCACGAGAAACGAGGAACCTACCAGAGCCAGCCGTCCGTTTGATGTTGGCCGCAACGGTTTTGTACTTGCCGAGGGTTCCGGAGTTTTGGTTTTGGAATCTCTTAGCCACGCAAAAAAACGCGGTGCAAAAATTTTAGCCAGAGTTGCAGGCTACGGAGCGAGCTGCGATGCTTATCACATGAGCGCTCCCAGAGAAGATGGCGAAGGCGTGTGCCTGGCAGTTTCTTTGGCGCTCAAAGATGCCGGCCTTGATATTTCGCAGATTGGCTATGTGAATACGCATGGCACAAGCACTCCGAGAGGAGATGTTGCGGAATGCAAAGCGATTTTCAAAGCGTTCGGCGGAAAAATAGACAATGTGAAAATAAACAGCTCAAAGTCTATGACAGGCCATATGCTCGGAGCTGCAAGCGGAATGGAAGCGATTGTAACCATAAAATCCCTTGCAGATCAAAAGCTGCATCAAACGCTGAATTTGGAGAATCAGGACCCGGAAATCCCATTTGATTGCTGCGCAAAAGGCACGGTTGAACATAAATTTGAGTATGCCATGTCTAATTCATTCGGATTTGGAGGCCATAACAGCGTATTTATTTTAGGCAGAGTGTAGCCTAGCGGAGTGTAGCTCAGTCTGGTAGAGCGGCAGCTTTGGGAGCTGCATGTCGTCGGTTCGAATCCGGCTACTCCGATTTCCTCGCTAAAAATTTATGTAGTAAGCACTGAAAAACTTAGATTTCATGGTTTAATTGAGAGTTGAGAATGGAGAATTGAGAATAAAAAAGCGCATTTTGAGTTATTTTAGCCATTATATGTGGAAATTATTCTCCATTCTCAACTCTCAATTCTCAATTAAGCAACTAAATCAGCGTTTACTATATTATGGTTATATGGGGGTATAATATGTCAATAGTTATAACTACATCAGCAAACCGTTTTTCCATGAATGGAGTGATATTCAAGGATTATGTAAACTTGGATCAGGTTCTGTCTGTCTCTTTGTGCAAAGACAGGTATTATGAACGTTTTGATATGCTTTTCTTTTTCTCGCTTGGAACCAGAAATGCGAGCTACACAGACGAGACTATGCTCCGAGTTGGGCCATTTCCAAATGAAGCAATGGACAAAGCCGAAGAGCTCATTAAGCGTTTTTTCTTTGAAAAGGACAAGGTTTTCGTAATTGAAGAGGAATTGCTCGATGTCACTTATTCAAAGCAGCAATAGATACCTTTTTGACTCCTGCCAGCGTGCAAGCATCTATTACGGAGACCAATTTTTCCGTAATGGCGTTTTTGTCTGCGATTAGCACGGCTTCTCGGTCTGGGTTTTTGGCCAGTATTCCCTTGAGAACATCGCTTAATCCTGCCAAGTCCACTTGGCGTTCGTCTATATGAATTGTGCCGTCTCTGGTTATGGCAATCAGAATGTTTTCTTTTTCGAGCTGGCTTGCAGTCTGAGCCTGCGGCTTGCTCACTTCAACGCCGGTTTCCCTTGTGAACGTGCTTGTGACTATGAAAAATATGAGCAAAATAAATACCATATCCAACAGGGGAGCTATGTCTATTGTGGCTTCTCTTCTGTTTTTTGGCTTGAAATCCAAAAAGTCCATATCATCAGCCATATTTTTCCACCATTCTGTTGTTCAGCAAAATAAGAGGAAAGGCTATAATAAGGCCGCTTTGCGTTGTTATAAGAGCTTCGGAGATGCCGTCTGCCATAAGCACTGGATTTTGGTTTCCATATAGGGTTATAACATCAAAAGTGCGTACCATGCCGGTTACAGTGCCCAAAAGCCCCCAAAGCGGCGCTGCTTTTGCCATAACTCCTGCCATGTGGGAAGCCTTGTGTACAGGCATTATCCTGAAAAAACCGCAAAAAATGTAATAATAGCCCAGAGCCCCGACAGCCAAAATAGGAATCATAACAGGCCCGCCAGCCGTGGCGGTCATGTAAAGTTCGTCTATAATGAGGGTGAACATTGAAGGAAAATACAAAATGTCTTGACAAATTGGAAGATTTTTACTATATTTATATCCTCATTAACCCAAAAGGATACCTGAAATGTATTCAATAGTTGAAACAGGCGGTTTCCAATACCGTGCCGAAGTCGGAAAGACCTTAAAGGTTCCGAGCGTTGCAGAAGCAGCGGTAGGCTCTATTTTGGAACTCAAGTCCGTATTGCTGTTCGCAGATGGCGAATCTATAAGCGTAGGCACCCCTGTCTTGGAAAACGCATCCGTTAAGGTTGAAGTTCTTTCCCACGATAAAGACGACAAGGTTTTTACCGTTAAAAAGAAACGCCGTACTCGTTACGAGCGTCGCCACGGACATCGCCAGGGCTACACGGAGGTGCTTGTAACCGAAATCAATGCCGCTGGCAAAAACGCAAAGATAGACCCGCAGGCAGCGGTTCGTCAGCGTGCTCGCGTAGCAGCTCTTGCAAAGCTGAAAGAGCAAGGCAAACCATTAACCCGCAAGGAAAAGATTGCGGCGGACGTAGCGGCTGGCAAAGTGCCAAAACCGGTTCGCAAGCAGAAATTCCTTAGAAAAACAGCCTCAAAGGAGGGCTAGACAATGGCACACAAAAAAGGTCAAGGTTCGGTCCGCAATGGTCGCGATTCAAAGTCCAAGCGTTTAGGCGTTAAGAAATTTGGCGGCGAGAAGGTTATCGCTGGCAACATTTTAGTCCGTCAGCGCGGCACTCAATTTCACAAAGGCAACAATGTAGGCATCGGTGTTGATCACACTTTGTTTGCGTTGATTGACGGTTTTGTGAAGTTTGAACACGTAAATAAAAAGCGCCAAAAGATAAGCGTATATCCTCCAGCAACTGTTTGAACTCCAATTTTCATGATTAAAGGATTTGCTTGATTTTTTCAAGTCGATCCTTTTTCTAACCGCTTTACCAAAAAAAATCTATATTTACCTGCAAAGAACTGGAGAGGAGCGCTTTATTTATATGACAGCCAATAAAAGGAGGCTTTTATGCGTATTTGCGCATTTGTGCTTGCTATTATGTTTACAGCGTCTTTTTTGCACGGGCGGAACTTGGCTTCCATTCGCAAAGATGCCTTTACCGTAGGAGTTAGCAAAAGCGACTCCGCTGCAGAATACGATTTCATAGCTGAAATATCGGCAAAAATGAAAATCCCCAGGTTCAGGCTCGTAGTGTTTGAAAACGCAAATGCTGCGCAAAAACTGCTCTTGGATGGCAAGATTGACGCAATAATCTCAAAAATAAACCACTCGCCACGCTTGGAAAACAGTTTTCTAGTCTCGGCTCCGTATGCCAAAACCGAAATCGCAGTGGCAACTCTGGCGCAAAACAGCGAAATCTGGACCCTGGCAGACCTGAACGGGAAGAATATAGCCTTTATCACAAAAGAAGTTTCCAGCGAGCAAATCCAAAGCTATTGGCCAAACTCAAAGCCCATAGCCGCACAAACCCAGAGCGATGCCATAAAATTCTTGCAAAAAAACGAAGCCTCTGCCATAATAGCGGCAAAAGAAACGCTAAAAGACCCAAAGCTGAAAATATTCCCAAACAACCTCGCAGAAAACAACATAGTAGCCCTATTCTCCCCAAACTCCCAAACATTGCAACAAGAATTCAATAAAGCTTTGAAAGTTGAGAATGAGGAATTGAGAGTGGATAATAAAGATAGAATAGACAAAATTCTTATGCTGTTGAACGAGTTGCAGAAAGAAATCAAGGAGCTTAAATGATTGATTTTTATGAACAGGAACTGAAAACTTTGCAAAACTTGAAAAAAGATTTTGACAGCGTTTATAAAAATGCGGAG
>WQSA01000069.1 GCA_009788135.1 Candidatus Fibrimonadales bacterium | reverse complement strand
GGCAGCAAGCTCAGGAATACAGAAAAAACGCGTTGCTGGAAAAGCTGGACACGTATGCGGAGATAATCTCGAAAGATTCCGCTGCCGCCGAGCTGTTGCCGAGCAATCTGAGAATCACTTTGATAGATTACGATGGCAACGTGCTGTATGACAATGTTGTTTCCAGCGCAATGGAAAATCATCTGGACAGGCCGGAAATGATTGACGCTTTGAAAAACGGCAGCGGCTTTTCCATAAGAGAATCTGCATCTGCCAAAAAGCCTTATCTTTACTACGCAAAAAATATATACAGCATAATTATACGCGTAGCCTTGCCTTACGATGAGCATGTCAAATTTCAGTTGCGCACAAGCAAGGAATTTCTTTTCTTCGCAATAGCGATTTTTCTTATGGGACTTGCGTTTATATTGTACATAGGGAATTATTTTGGCAAAGCGGTCAAGCGATTGAAGGATTTTTCCAAAGTTTTGGAGATAAAGGAAATTGACATTCCAAAATTTTCCGAAGACGAGTTCGGCAAAATATGCACGAACATTGCGGAAAATCTGCGCAAGATAAAAGAGAACGAAACGCTTTTGGTCAGGGAAAAAGAAAAATTGCTCATGCANGTTCAAGCGTCTGCNGAGGGAATTTGNTTTTTCAATGCAGANAAAACCGTGGCTTTTTACAACGGGCTTTTTTTGCAGTATTTCAACATCATCTCCGATCAGCCTTTGACTGTTGGCAAGGAAATAGAATATGTTTCGGCTTTGGACAGAAGCGAAGATTATTACGAAAAGCAGATAAGCAAGCAGGGTCGCGAATTTTTGCTCCGCATGAACATGTTTGAAGACAAAAGCTTTGAAGTGATTCTCATTGATGTAACTTCCATGGAAAATACAAAACGTTTAAAACAGGAGATGACCGGGAACATAGCCCATGAGCTCAGAACGCCGGTTACCAGCATTCGCGGATTCTTGGAAATTCTTTTGAGCAACAATGTGGAAGAAGAAAAACAAAAGGAGTATCTGCAGCGGGCATTCTCGCAAACCCAAGTATTGACCGAGCTTATTTCCGATATGAGCTTGCTCACCAAGATAGATGCAAAGGCTCAATCGCTTAAATTTGAAAGCTGGAAAATTTCGCACATAATTACAAGCGTGTATGAAGACACATCTGCGGCTCTGAAAGAAAAAAACATAACATTCAAAAGCGAAGTCCCTGAGAGTCTCATAATTGAGGGCAATCACAATTTGCTTTACTCAATCTTCCGCAATTTAACCGAAAACGTTATACGCCATGCCGGCATTAAAGTTGATATAGAGATAAAATTGTGCGAAGTGAAAGACAGCAAAGCATATTTTATCTTTTCGGATAATGGCAGCGGTCTTAGCGAGGAACATCATTTGAATCGTCTTTTCGAGCGTTTTTACCGTGTTCACGATGGGCGTACCCGTACCACCGGTGGCTCCGGCCTGGGGCTTTCCATAGTCAAAAACGCTGTTCTTTTCCACGGCGGCACCATTTCCGCCAAAAGAGGCGAAGATGGCCGAGGCTTGAAGTTTTTGTTCTCGCTGGGGGTTAGCAGGTGAATTTTCTATATTCCTTATTACATTTCTGTAGATAGGAAGTTACAATGGAAAAACCATCTAGTTATCTAGAAATCGCATTTGCTCTTATAGGAGGCATAGGATTCTTTCTCTTGGGAATGAAGTTTCTCTCCGAAGGCCTGCAAAAAATTGCAGGCAATAAAATCAGATCCCTTATAGCGGTGGCTACCAATAACAGGGTATTTGGCGTTGGAGTTGGGTTCTTGGTCACGGCTATAATACAGTCCAGCTCGGTGACAACCGTTTTGGTTGTAAGCTTTGTGGATAGCGGCTTGATGACGCTGGCGCAGGCAGTGGGCGTTATTATGGGCGCAAATATAGGAACCACGCTAACGGCATGGATTTTAACCATAAAGATTGAGCAATACGGGCTTGTGCTTGCAGGTCTGGGAGCGATTTTTTACGTATTCTCCTCCAAAGAAATGGTCAAGTACGTGGGCATAAGCGTTTTGGGGTTGGGCTGCATATTCCTCGGCTTGATGATAATGAAATTCGCCGCATCGCCAATCAAGGATTTCCCCGAATTTGCGGCTGCCTTCCAAACATTTAAAATCGAGAAGGATGCCGGTTTCTTGGCTAGCTATCTGGGCATTTTAAAATGCGCTTTTGCAGGCTGCCTTTTAACCGTTGTAATACAATCCAGTACCGTTACCATAGGCATAACCATGGTGCTTGCAAGCCAGGGTCTAATTAATTTTGAATCGGCGGCGGCTCTTGTGCTCGGCGAAAATCTTGGAACAACGCTAACGGCCATAATCGCTTCTTTGACAGGAAACAACAATGCTCGCCGAGCGGCATCTTTCCATGCTCTGTTCAATGTGATAGGCGTATTTTACATGACTCTTATATTCTTTCCGGCTTTGGATTTTATAAAATGGGAATTGGAATTTTTATTCGGCATTACTAATGTAGAGCATTATGACGGAAAAAGCTTGATAAATGTGGGCCTTGGCATAGCCGCTTTGCACACAACTTTCAACATTTTCAACACGCTCGTGTTTTTAGGCCCCTGCCGGCAAGTAGCGCGCTTTTTGGAAAGCGCTTTTTTAAAGAAAATATTAGTCAAAGCCCGATTCTTCCGCAAGGAGAAGCCTAAGATACCGGAAGTGGAAATGCTGCTCACAATGCTCAACAACAGCAAAGAATCTTCTTACATCAGGTTTGTGGATGCGGAAAGCCGTATTCAAAAAGTTTTGAATTATATGGGGAGCCAGCTTAAAACGGGGTTGCAAAATTTAAAGGCTTGCATTGAAAGTACCGAAAAAGAATCGCCGGAAATAGAGCAGATTTTTGAAATGGAAAAAATGTGCGATAAAACAACGGAGAAAATTCAGGGTATTCTGGCGTGTTTTGTGGGCAGCGAAGAAACCACAACGCAAGCCGTTCAGCAGAGAATTTTCAAATACGAGCGAATTTTCGACAGTTTGGAAAGCGTTTCTGATTATATGACCCAGGTGGTAAAGCTCCGTCTCAGAGTCTTGGACAATAAAACGGACTTGCTCGATTTCCAGAAAGAGGATTTGCTCAAGCTAACAGACCTTATAGCCGAGGCTATGGCCAGCCCGAATTCAGAAATGCATGAAAAGAAATTCAGCGAAGTGAAGGATTTCATTCGCTCAATGAGAACAACGCTTTGGAATGCGGCAGGCGAAACGGCTACAAACTTGATAGTCAACGACTCTTACTCGAATATGCTGACATCCTACCGCAAGATTCGCGATCATTTGCGCAGCTACGGCAATGTCATTTTTGGAATAGACAAGGATTAAGAGCCCATTTTCCGCTTTTGCATGCGGACATAGTTGCTTCTTTTGAAATCGTTCCTGTGCTCAAGGCAAAAGCGAGGGTAAATGAATTGCTTTGGGAACATTTTTACGGGAAAAGTACTTTCGCAGCCGTCCAGACAGCATTTGAATTGAACCTCTACCGGTTCATTATAACCGTGTTTAAAGAACATATTGCGCATTTCAAGGTTATCCAGAGCTTTTTTTGGTTTTTGCCTGGCTTTTATGTCTCTGTGCAGTTCGCAGTATTTGGCTATTGGATGTCCCCAAAATTCGCGTCCGCAACCTGGCTCTTGGCACTTTTTTAGCTTGACTCGCTTCTTCTTTTTATATTTCGGCAATTGCATGGAGGGTAATATAGAAAGTTTCTATATTATCAAAGCAAATCATTCCGTCTAAGGAGAATCTATGGATAAGAAAAGAATTGTTTTATGCACGGCAGGCCTTTCATTGGCCATATCGCTCATGCTCGGTTGCGCTGGTCCAAAAACAGTTTCAGATATAAAAGGCGATGAAGAGGTGATCTCCATTCGCAATGAACTGCAGGAGTTGTGCAACAAAGAGTATATAGAGCAGAACTTCTGCGGCATTGGCCAGGGCAAATCCAATTCTGAATCCGTGGCAGCTCAGATTGCAAGCACTCAGGCAAGATCAGAGTTGGCTGGGTCAGTTCAAACCATGATTGAAGCCAAAACCAAGACTTTTGCATTGAACGACCCTGATGGCCAGGCTTTGGAAGGAGCTGCAATGCGCGCCATAGCTAACGTTTCCAATGAAATTGTAGATATCCGCACTCAAAAGGTACGCACAATGTACAACAAAGAAGACAAGCAGTTCACTGTTTATACTCTGTTGACTTCTTCTCGCTCTGCCGCTTTGGAATTGGCAAAGCAGAAATTGCGCTCCAGCCAGGAAATAGAGCAGATACAGCGCACGCTTACCGCGAGCGTAAATATAGATCGCATACTTGATTAAGAAATAGGTTCTGCAATGCGCAAAGCGACAGCTTGCTTAAGCTGTTCGCTAGTTAAATCTTCTATTTCCTTTGCCGTTATAATTTTATGCGGAAAAACTTTGATTTCCCCTGGGTAAATCGCAAAACCTGATTTTGGCATGATTTTATGCGTGCCAACAAGCGTAACGGGGAACACGGGAACGCAAGCTTCTTTTATTATGTGGAAAATTCCATTTTTAAAAGGCAAAAGCTTGCCGTCTGTCGAGCGCGTTCCTTCCGGAAATGCCATAACCGGGAAATTCTCCGAAAGCCTGCTCTGGATTTTCTCAGGCAAGTCTGCATTTGCCTGCGGATTTCCCCGTACAACCGGCAAGCTGCCTGTATAAGCCAAAAGCAATCTGAAATATGGGATTTGAAATAAACTCTTTTTTGCCAAAAATGCGCATGGAAAGATTTTGTACATAATAACAGGAACATCCATAAAGCTTTGATGGTTGCAAAGCATAAAGCATGCTTTGCCATGCTCTGGAAGCTCGCCTATAATTTTCACCTTTATGCCGAACAGAAAAAATACAACATCAAAAAAAGGCTTGCATACAAGCATAAATTTCTGCTGTTTCTTGAACACGGCGCAATACAAAAGCCAGGGCGGCACAACAGTCACCAAGCCTATAGCTATTGATAGAAAAAAAAGAATTCCTAAAATATTCGCTCTTATTTTTGCCACCTCAAAACTTCCCCTGCCTTTAAAGGCACTGCTCCGTCTATTGTTTTTGGAACCTGCCATTCTTTTTTTGTATATGCAACTTTTTTTGCTTGGCGAGGAATTCCGTAGAAATCCGCTCCGAAACCTGCTATGAAATTTGAAAGCAAATCCAGTTTGTTTTCATTTTCAAATTCTTCTATTAAGATTGGGATTGCAACAGGCGCAGAATAAACCCCAGCCGCTCCGCACAGGCATTCTTTTTTCTCAAGCGAATGCGGCGCGCTGTCCGTTCCCAAAAAGAATTTGGAGTTTCCGCTGAAAACGGCCGCTCTAACCGCTTCTTTGTCTTTTGGGAGTTTGGGAAGCGGTTTGCAAAAGTTTTGCGGGCGCAGAGAATCTCCAACTATATCGTCCAGGGTCAAAATCAGATGATGCACGGTTATTGTTGCGGCAACGTTTTGCGGCAATCTTTTAACGCATTCCACAGCTTCTGCGCTGGATACATGCTCTAAGACAATGCGCAGTTTGGAGAAAGTTTTGCAAAGTTTTTCAAGATGTTTCAAAAATTCTTTTTCCCTATCCAAGCAGAAAGCTCCGGGTTCTTCTCCGTGCAGGCAGAGGACCATATTCAACTTTTCCATAAGCTCAATGGTAGGGTACATATCTTCTATTTTCGCAACTCCGTCCTGGCTATTGGTAGTGACCCCCAGCGGGTAATATTTTGCGGCTATTGCTCCGTTTTTTTGCATTTCGCGGAGTTCCTGCTCGGAATAATTTTTGTTGAGCTTGAAGGTGAGCAAAACTTCCAAATTCGGAGCGGCTGCTAAAATTTCTTCCTTGTATTTTTTCACAGACTCCGCAGAATTTATGGGAGGCTCTGTATTTGGCATAGCCAAAACCCGCCCGAACTGCTGCATTGCGCTTTGCGCATAATTAACCAAATCTTTGCCTTGTCTAAGATGAATGTGAAAATCATCTGGAAGCGGGAGAATTAAATCCATAACCTTAATTTAGTAAAGTAAATGCTGAATTAGTCGCTTAATTGAGAATTGAGAGTTGAGAATTGAGAATAAAAAACTTATTTTTGAGCGATTTTAGCCATTACATGCAGAAATTATTCTCCATTCTCCATTCTCAATTCTCCATTAAACCATAAAGTTTGAACTAATTACGCTTCAAACAAATAGCACTTCGCTAATATCCTTCTTTCCCATCGCTAGCATGTAAAGTCTGTCTAAGCCCAGCGCTACTCCTGAGCATTCGGGCATTCCTTTTTCCAGAGCTGCGAGAAAATCTTCGTCTATTTTTGGAATTGGTTTATTCATTCGCTTTCGCTTTTCAATGTCTTCTGAAAAGCGCTTTCTCTGCTCTTTTGCATCGGTCAATTCTTCGTAGCCGTTGCACAGCTCGATTCCATTTATGTAGAGTTCAAATCTGCATGCAACGTTGTTGCGGATTTTCGCAAGAGCCGCGCGCTGTGGCGGATAATCAACGATGAATTCTGCGCAGCCATCTCCAAAATACTGTTCGCTCATGGCATAGTCTTCTGCTTCTTCCAATGTCCAATCCGGATGCTCGGACTTTAATTTTTCAATATCGATTTTTTCAAAAACCTGCTTCCAAGCAGTTCTTTTCAAAGGCAGGTTCAAACCTGTTATTTCATTTGCCAAATCCAGAACTTCTTGTTGCAAATCCTCTGTGGAAAAACCTATTCTATACCATTCCGCTATGTTAAATTCGCAGCAGTGCCGCTCTCCGGATTCTCCTTTTCTAAAAGCATGCGTTAAGCAGAATATATCTCCGTAGCCGTGCGAGAGCAGGCGTTTCATGTAGAATTCCGGGCTTGTGGTTAAGTAATGCGCTGGCGATAGTGTTTCAAAATAATCGAGTTGAGGATCTGTGCCGCCCGCTTTTGAGAGAATAGGGGCATCTATTTCCAGGAGGCCTCTTTTCAGAAAAAAATCTCTAACCTTATAATGCAGAGTTTGCCGCTGTTTCCAAGCGTCAAAAGATATCATTAAAAATCCTCTTTGACAAAAAGATATAATTCTGCATGATTTTGTTGTAATATTTTGTGGGCAGCGCATCTCCGGCTTTCAATTTTTCGTCAATGGTTCCAAACCCTATGTTATAAGCTATTAAAGCGTGTTGCAGGTTTTTGTATTTTGCTATCAATCGGAGCAGATACGCCGTTCCGAGCATCAGATTTTTTTCTGGCACAAATAAATCTTCTGGCGAACTTATTTTAACATCCACAGAGCGTGCGACTTCCAAAGCGGATTCATATTTTATTTGCATCAGTCCCAGCGCTCCAGACTCGACTCCAGATAAATAAACTCCTCTTGCTTTTGGATTTCCTTTGCTTTCTTGATGGATAACGGCTAAAATTAAAACTGGGTCTATTTTATAGTCGTTTGAAATGGAGAACAGTCTTTCTGCCAGAATATTTCTTTGCCTGGCAGACAGCCTTCTGCCGGTGATAAGGTCCAGACCTCTGACGATGCGAGTGTATGCCAAAGCTTTTGTTCCAACTTTTTCGGCTTGGTTTATTTTTGTTTGCATAACTGCGATTTCGTTGTTCAGTGTTTTGATTTTCTCATTCTTTTCCTGCCATTTTACGAATATAAAAAGCACAAATATGACGGTAAATATACCGACCATAATTAAGTTGAAAATGGAAAGCCGCATAACTCCTCAATGCGGTAAAGTTACCAATACATACGCGGTATATTTCTTTTTCTCTTCATCGTATTTAACGTATGTTTTTCTGGTGCGAACATAAGATGCGCCTTCGCCTACTTTGAAAATGTACATAACTGTATTTTCTGAGCCGTTCCTGTTGATGCTGCAAGTACCAACTATTGACTTTGCCGATCCTGACAATATATAATATTCGACAAACTTTTCATCTCTGTGTACATTCATAACTTCAATATCAGTGGCTTTTCCTCCTATATTGGCAACTATATCCTTTACCGAGCATAATTCCGGGTTTTCCATTATGTTTCTTTGATCTTCAAAAGATTTGAGCAATGAGCGTACTCCAACAACTTTTTCAACGGCATTTGCTTTGAATGTGGTCACTCCAGCTTCAGTCTCTACCTCCACTGCAACCTGGGTTCCCAATTCCATTCTTGCGGAAAGGACTGCTACGTGCAATGCCGTGTTTTCCGAATCGGCTTCATGAGAGCCAAATCCGCAGAAACTTTCCAGCATATACTCCTTATTGCACAATTTTTGCAATTCAATGTGATAATCTTCAACTTTTTGCGGTTCAACAGGATGATGGACTTCTTCTATTATTTGATGTTCAACAGGATGGTAAATTATACTGAGCTCGTCTTTTTCGGCTTCTTTTTTTGAACTGCTGCAGCCAAAGCAAAGCAAAAAACCTGCTGCTAAAAGAACCAACTTAATTTTGCTCATAATGGATCTCCTTTCTTTTATAATAAAATAGTAATTTTCTGTACGCATTATGAGCTGGCAGAGAGGCAACTGACAGGAACTGCCCACAGCCCATTGCCAAACGGAACCAATTCTTCGCCGTTATAGACTACTATGCCTTTTTTAAACTTATCGCCTATCGTGTTGCGGCATAATTCGAGGCTTGCAAAATCTTTGGCATTCAATGAAGAATCGAGCTTCACTTCAATTGCGATTGCCTCGCCAGCATCGTTTTCTATCACAAAATCTGTCTCTTTGCCTTCTCCTCTAACTGGGTTGAAATGCGATACATAAAACTTTCCAGGCAAAACGCCTATTGATTTTATGATTTCTGAAGCAATGAAGTTTTCAAACAGATGTCCCATCAGCGAGCGGTCTTTTTCAAATACCTCGCTTATGTCTCGGCGTAGCAAAAAACACAGAAAATTCGTGTCTGTGAAATATATCTTTTTGCTTTTTACAAAACGCTTATCCAGTTTGTTAGGCTTTGACCACGAGGGTATCTCAAAAGTCATAAATGTTGCGTTGCAAAAAGACTTGTATTTTTCAAAAGTAGCCTGATTCATGCCAGCATCTTTCATTATATCTTCATTTTTTACCAAACTTCCGACCCTGCCAGCTAAAGATACAAGAAGCTGATAAATCAATTCCGGTTTGCGAATATTTGCAAATTCAACTGCATCGCGCTGCAATATTGTAGAAAGATAGCTGTCAAACCATAGGCTGCGGTCAATGTCTTTGTTCAGCGATATTTCCGGAAATGTGGAGCGAGTTATTAAATCTGGCAAATCCGCTCGTTTATAGTTTTTTATAGACAAATCATCGCAAAAGATTTTGCTTATAAAGTTTGCTTCTGAGTTATGTATTTCTGCTATTGAAAATGGGCATAGCGTGAGTATAGCCATTCTTCCTGCCATGGATGTTGCCAGTTCAGGCAATGCAGGTATATTGGCCGAGCCGGTGAGGATAAATAAAGCCTTGCCGTTGCCTTCAAATCTTTTGTCATCAATATATTTTTTGAGTTTCAAATATATTTCCGGTACACGCTGAACTTCGTCTATTATATTTAGCTTGTCTTTAGGCAAGCTTGAAATAAAGGCTTCCGGGTCTTTTTTTGCCGCTGCCATAACTGCGGTGGTATCAAAAGTGATGTAATTTACAGAGTTTTCCGGCAAAATATTGCGAACAAGGGTGGACTTCCCGCACTGCCGTGCCCCGTTCAGGTAAACAGCGGAGAAGGTTTTCACCGTATTTTTCAGCTTTTTGGCCAGATTTCGATTGATGTAATCCATCTTCACTCCTAGCATATTTATACATTTTGCATAAGTACGCTATTACATTTTGTATAAATATAGAAAATTTGTCCAGTAAAATATCGTAGTTTCATTTTTTTATGCATTTCTATATTATACCTATGCCGAAAAAGTAGAGCGTAGTTAATCTCCGCAAATATGCGGCGATTATTTTCTATATTCTCCGTATGAGGAAAAAACTTGCCATTCATGACCGGGAAAACTGGGCTGCGTTTTCTTGGGATGAAAATTCAGTTAATTTGCTGCTGAACGATGTTGTTCGCTTGCAGGGCAAGATATGCGGTTTAATGTTTGCGCTTGGTTTTTCCCAAAAAACAGAGGCTATGCTGAATACCTTAACGCTGGATGTGCTGAAATCCTCAGAAATAGAAGGCGAAAAGCTGAATTATGAG
>WQSA01000068.1 GCA_009788135.1 Candidatus Fibrimonadales bacterium | reverse complement strand
TATTTCGCATTGATGATGATGCCGACGATTATATGATAGGATATATCCGTGATTTGCGTGAACATAAGGCCATGCTAAATGAGATACACGAAAAAACGAAGAAATTGGAAGCTTTGAACCACTGGCATTCGTCTATTCTCAATGCCGTACCGGTTCCCGTTACGGTTCAAGATAATGATGGAAAATGGATTTTCATAAATACTGCGGCAGAAGTTCTTTTAAAGAAAAAACGGGAAGATGTTATAGGTTTGCCATGCAGCACTTGGGGTCTCAGCATTTGCAACAATAAAGACTGCGCAATGCTATGCGCTAAAGCCGGGATGAAGCAAACCCGTTTCTTGCACGAAGACTTATCTTATAAAGTGGATGTGGAAATACTGAAAAACCTGGAAGGCAAAGCGACAGGCTATATTGAGATTATACAGGATATTACCGAAGTGGAGCGCATGGCAAAGGCGGATGCAGAAAACGCAAACAGAGCTAAAACCGCATTCCTGGCAAGAACCAGCCACGAAATTCGCACGCCCATGAATGCAATATTGGGAGTTACGGAAATTCAGTTGCAAGACCAGTCTCTTTCAACTCATATGAGAGAAGCCTTTTTGATGATTTACAATTCGAGCAATTTGCTGCTCAGCATTATAAACAACATTCTGGATTTATCCAAGATTGAAGCCGGAAAAATGGAGCTGGTGTCTGCAAAATACGATGTTGCAAGTTTGATAAACGATATTATTCAACTGAATATCATGCGAAACAGCAAGCAGATAGAATTTGAGCTTCAAGTTGACGAGAATGTTCCGGCGGAACTTATAGGCGATGAGATTCGCATAAAACAGATTTTGAACAATCTGCTTTCAAATGCTTTCAAATATACTAAAAAAGGCAAAATTAGATTTTCTGTTTCTGCTAAAATAGAAAAGGAAAAAGGCTATACCAACCTGTCTTTAAACGTTAGCGATACAGGGCAAGGCATGACGGAAGATCAGGTTAGCAATTTATTTACGGAATATGCCCGCTTTAATTTGGAAACCAACCGCTCCATTGAAGGGACGGGGCTCGGCATGAATATAGTGCGCCATTTGGTGCATATGATGAAGGGCGAAATTTCTGTGGAGAGCACTCTGGGCAAAGGAACTATATTTACTGTTAATTTGCCGCAGCAAGGCTGCACATCCGGCGTATTGGGCAGAAAACGCGCAGAAGAGTTGATGCAATTGCGTACTTTGGACAAATCGAGAATAAAAGGAGCGCCATTTACCAGAGAATACATGCCTTACGGCAAAGTGCTTATTGTTGACGACGTGGAGTCCAATTTGTTTGTAGCCAGAGGTCTTATGATGCCTTATGGCTTGACCATAGATATTGTTTCCAGCGGTTTTGAAGCAATAGACAAAATAAAAGAAGGCAATGTTTACGACATTATATTTATGGACCATATGATGCCTAAAATGGATGGCATTGAAGCTACGAAAATAATTAGAGGAGATGGATACAAGCATCCCATAGTGGCTTTGACCGCCAACGCTTTAATAGGGCAGGCAAAAATATTTTTAGACAACGGTTTTGACGAGTTCATATCAAAGCCCATTGATTTAAGGCAGCTTAATTCCGTGCTAAATAAATTAATCAGAGACAAGCAGACGCCTGATGTTATAGCAAAAGCACGTGCAGCCAGCTCGGCAAGACCCTCGCTTGAACAGGAATATTTGGATGATAAACTGCTTCTGGTATCTGCGCAGGATGCTAAAAAAGCATTGCTGGTTTTTGAAGCTACTTTGCAAAATCTAAAAAATGCCTCAGAAGACGATATGCGCTTATTTGCTATCAAAGCTCATGCAATGAAAAGCGTTCTTGCCAATATAGGAGAAGTAACGCTTTCGCAAATGGCTTATGAACTGGAAATGGCAGGAAAAGAGAACGATCGAGAAGTTATTGAGCATAAAACGCAGGGAATAATTGATGCGTTAAAACTTATCATCAAAAAAAGCGATGGAGAAGAGGAGAAAAAAATAGCTGACAAAGATGAAAATGTCAACTATTTGCTAGAGCAGTTAAAAGCGATAGCCGAAGCTTGCGAAAATTACGATTCAAAAACAGCTGGAACGGCCCTTGGAAATTTGAAGAAAATGTCCTGGTCAAAGGAAACCGGAGAACTTTTGGGAAAAATTTCCGAGCATCTTTTGCATAGCGATTTTGAAGATGCGCAAGCCTTGGCAAAGAGTCGCATAGGTTAACTTTGTATATTGGGAATTTATTATGTCTATTGCATTTAAAATAATCAAAACTTATGCTCAAGTCCTGTTTGTGCTGCTGGCTTTTGCATTGATGGTTTTCATAAGTTATTACCTTGTGAAGACTGAAATAGTGCAGCCATCCATAAAAAGGGAAGCTGTTGCAGCGCTTGCTTATGCGCAGGCCAATATTCTGAACGAAACTCAGGAGTACGAGATCACATTGAGCAATGCGCTTGAAACGGTTCGCTTGATGATTATGCGCAACGACAATGCAGACACGGTAAAGAAATATGTAAAAAATCTTATGCCAAGCATTGTGAATGTTTATGGAGTCTTTGGCCCGGATTCATCGGATGACAGCCAGTGGTACAAGGCGGCGATTGAAATGAACGGAATGGCCGCAGTTATTGAGCCATATTATGACTCGCTTGCCGGCATCACAAAAATAGCCTATTCCCGTTGCATTTTCGACGACGATGGCAAGCGGTTGGCCGTGATTGGCGTGTTTGTGAAACTTGATGCGGATCGCGTGGCAAGAATGCAAATTGCGCATGGCGGTTTTGGATTTTTGCTGAATAAGNATTATGAGATAATTGCCCATGAGAATAAGAATTATTTGGGCAANAACTTGCAGGATCATAATATGCCTCTTTCTCCGCTCAAGGCAACTTTAATGCAGAAGACAGAGATTTTTGAACACGAAATGATTAGTTACAAAGGCGAAAAGGTTGTGGCTTTTATCCGTGAAATGCCAAGCGGATGGTTTCTCGGAATTATAACGCCCGAAGAAAAATATTACGAAAGCATAATCAAAATGGCAAAGGTTCTCATTTTTGTAGCTTCTGGCCTGGCTTTGATACTTAGCGTAATTCTGATACATATTATCAATGCGAGAACAAAAGCGAGCATTGAAACCGATAAAATGAGACGCCTAGCGGAAACTGCAAACAGGGCCAAATCTGCGTTTTTGGCAAAAACCAGCCATGAAATTCGCACGCCCATGAATGCGATTCTGGGAGTTACCGAGATACAGCTCCAAGACGCTGCGCTTACGACCAGCATGAGAGAAGCTTTTATGATGATTTACAATTCGAGCAATCTGTTGCTCGGCATTATAAACAACATTCTGGATTTATCCAAGATTGAAGCCGGAAAAATGGAATTGATATTTGCAAAATACGATGTTACGAGTTTTATAAGCGACACGGTGCAGTTGAACATAATGCGAAACAGCAGGAAAATAGAGTTTGAACTTGAAGTTGACAAGGATATACCGGCAGAACTTGTAGGCGATGAAATTCGCGTTAAGCAGGTGCTCAACAATCTGCTTTCCAATGCTTTCAAATATACGGAAAAAGGCAATGTAAAACTATCGGTTACATGTGAAAACGGACCTGGGAAAGAACATACAACTCTTATTTTCCATGTAAGCGATACCGGTCAAGGCATGACGGAAGAACAGGTGAGCAAGCTGTTTGACACCGAATACATCCGCTTTAATCTTGAAGCCAATCGCACTGTTGAAGGCACGGGGCTGGGCATGAGCATTGTGCAGCATCTTGTGAGAATGATGAATGGCAGAATTTCCGTTAAAAGCGCTCATGGCAAAGGAACTACATTCATCTTGCATTTGCCTCAGCAAAACTGCGGTTCCAAAAAAATAGGCAAGGAACATGCTGACAATTTGATGCAGTTGCGCATAATAGACATTGTAAAGCTCAGAGGCTCGCAATTTATGCGTGAATACATGCCTTACGGCAAAGTGCTTATTGTTGACGACGTGGAGTCCAATTTGTTTGTAGCCAGAGGTCTTATGATTCCTTATGGCTTGACCATAGATATTGTTTCCAGCGGTTTTGAAGCAATAGACAAAATAAAAGAAGGCAATATTTACGACATTATATTTATGGACCATATGATGCCTAAAATGGACGGCATTGAAACTACAAAAATAATTAGAGAAAAAGGATACAAGCATCCCATAGTGGCTTTGACCGCCAATGCTTTAATAGGGCAGGCAAAAATATTTTTAGACAACGGTTTTGACGAATTCATATCAAAGCCCATTGATATCAGGCAATTGAATTCCGTGCTAAATAAATTGGTTCGAGACAAGCAGACTCCTGAGGTTATTGCAAAAGCCAGAGAGAAAGGTCCGCCTAAAACATCTATACAAATGGCTATTTCGTCGGATAACAAGCTGCTCTCGGCATTTGCGCGAGATGCAAAAAAAACATTGCAGGTTTTTGAGTCTGTGCTTAAAGATATAGGCAGTGCTTCTGAAGAAGATTTGAGCTCGTATGCGCTCAATGCGCATGCCATAAAAAGCGCTCTTGCCAACATAGGCGAAAATACGCTTTCGCAAATGGCATTTGAACTTGAAAAAGCCGGAAAAGGAAAGGATAAGGATATAATCGAGCAAAAAACGCAAGGTTTGATTGATGCGCTTAATCTGATCATCAAAAAAAACGAAGAGAATGAAAATGAAAAAAAATCTGCAGCCCCCCAAGAAGAGAATAAGGATTATTTGCGCGAGCAATTGGAAATAATTTGCACGGCTTGCGAATCTTATGATGTAAAAAAAGCCAATACCGCAATTGACAATTTGAGAAATTCTTCCTGGACAAAGGAAACCGAAGATATTATAGATAAAATTTCAGAATATCTTTTGCATAGCGATTTTGAGGAAGCGCTTTCGCAGGCAAAGAGAGGTTTATAATGTGAACAATGTATTGAGCAATATTATAGAAATATTCACATCTCATAGCGAAAAAACATTTGAAGATGTAATGTCTAATGGCATACGCCTGATAGCCGATGCCGCCGATTTGAATAGAGTTGCTATTTACAAAAAAATAAAAAAAGACCAATTCGGGCAAATTTATCTATGGAACAAAGAGGACGGAGGAACATCGCCTTTGGATGAAAATCTCAAAGTTTTGCCTTCTATCCCAGCCATAACGCAATGGATGGGTTTTGCGTTGAATGGCAAGAGCATAGCTCGCAGATTAGATAATATGAATAAGGACGAGGTGGAATTCTCCAATATGTTTGGCATAAAATCCTTGGTGCTGGTGCCAATTTTTACGCATGGAGAAATTTGGGGAGCGGTTACATTTCAAGACCATGAAAAAATACGGGATTTTGATGATTGCATAGATAAATTGAATTCCGTTGCCAATTTGTGCGCCAATGCCTTTATAAAAAACGAGATTTCGCAAAATGCCGAAGCTTTGCTTGAGAACGTACGAGAGCAAAACAGGCGTCTTATAAGCCTGAGCAAGGCAAAAGATGATTTTTTGTCTAGGATAAGCCACGAGATTCGCACGCCTATGAACGCCATTTTGGGCATCACGGAAGTTCAATTGCGAAACGAGTCTCTTCCATATGCAACAAGAGAGGGCTTAAGCATAATTTACGATTCCGGCGATGCATTGCTTCGCATTGTGAACGATTTGCTGGATTTATCCAAAATAGAATCGCAAAAAATGGACATAGAGCCCGGGAATTACGAAATTGCAAGCATGCTCTGCGATTCCGTGCAGCTGAATATGTTGCAAATTGAAAATAAACCGATTAAATTCAAGCTTAACGCAGACGAAAATATTCCATTCAAGCTCTTTGGAGACGAGCTTAGAATAAAGCAGATACTCAACAACATACTCTCAAATGCGTTCAAATATACGGATAGCGGAGAGGTTTCCATGTCTGTTTTCGCAGAAAAAAGCGAAGACGAAAATTCGGATGTATCTCTGGTTTTTCGCATAAGCGACACTGGGCAAGGCATGACCGAAAAACAGGTCAACATGTTATTTTCCAATGGAAGCGCACATTTAAATTTAGTCAGCGAGCGTTTAATTGAAGGCACGGGGCTGGGCATGACTATAGTATGGAATCTTGTCCATCTTATGAACGGCAATATTTCAGTTGAAAGCGAGTATGGCAAAGGCTCTGTATTTACCGTTAGCATTCCGCAAAAGGTAATTGATAGAAAAATTTTAGGCAAGGAAATTGCGGATAATTTGCGGAAATTCCGCATAAGCGATTATTCCAGAAGGAAAAAATTGCAAATCATTCATAATTCAATGCCTAATGGCAATGTTTTGGTTGTTGACGACGTTGTTTCCAATATATATGTTACAAAAAGTTTTCTGGTCCCTTACGATTTGAATGTAGAAACTGCCGAAAGCGGTTTTGAAGCTATAGAGAAAATCAAGAGCGGAAAGGTTTACGATGTTATATTTATGGATCATATGATGCCCAAAATGGATGGCATGGAAGCTACGAAAATCATACGTGAATTAGGGTACAAGCATCCCATAGTTGCGTTGACCGCCAATGCCGTGGCCGGTCAGGCCAAGATTTTTCTGGAAAACGGCTTTGACGGTTTTATTTCCAAGCCAATAGATATCAGCTTGCTGAATGCAGAGCTCAACAAATTTATCCGCAATAAGCAAACAACAGCAACAGCGGCGGAGCCGTTTGAGATTAATTTGCTTCCATTGTTTGCGCAAGATGCCAAGAACGCCTTGCCGGTATTTGAATCCATGCTTGAGAATGCGGCCACCGCTTCAGATGAGGAATTGCATTTATACACAATCAAAGCTCACTCTATGAAAAGCGCTTTTGCAAATATAGGCGAAGAGTCTTTTAGAAAATTGGCTTTTGAGCTTGAAAAGGCTGGAAAAGAACACAATAGACGCATTATTGAGCGAGGCACGCAAGGGCTGATTGATGCGCTTAACTTTTTTATAGATAAAAATGAAAGGGAAATTCATGAACAATCCAAAGATAAGGATGAAAACATTGCGTATTTAAGCGAGCAATTGCTGAAAATTGGCAGAGCATGTTCTATATACGATATAGAAGAGGCCAATGCGGCTTTTGAGAATTTAAAAACAAAGCAGTGGAAAAAGGAAACTGAAAATATCATCAATAAAATATATGAGCATATATTGTTCAGCGATTTTGAAGAAGCTGGTTTGCTTGCGAGGAGTTATGCGGAAAAAAACAATTGCGGTTAAAGTAGGGAACGCCGTTATCGGCTCAGGTGCGCCTATTCTTGTGCAGTCCATGACAACCACAAGCCCAAAGGATGTTGACGGCTCGGTAAAGCAGATCGTTGAGCTTGCAAATGCTGGTTGCGAGCTTGCGAGAATAACAGTTCCAACGCTTGCCGATGCGGAAAAATTAAAGGAAATCTCGGAAAAAGTTCGCAGCGCAGGCGTTAAAATTCCGCTTTCCGCAGATATACATTTTCAACCCAAAGCTGCATTCGAGGCTCTTAAATGGGTGGAGAAAGTGCGGATAAATCCAGGCAATTTCGTGGTGGGCAAAGAGAAGATTTCCGAGAGTTTCGCTCCATTTGTCCAGGAAGCGAAAAAGCTTGGCAGGGCGATTCGCATAGGCGTTAATCACGGTTCGCTGAGCGATAGAATACTTGAGACTTATGGCAACACTCCGCTTGGCATGGTGGAAAGCGCTTTGGAATATTTGAGCGTGTGCGAAAACGAAGACTTTGACCAGATTATTTTTAGCCTTAAAGCGAGCCGTCCAAAAGAGATGGTGGAAGCGAACCGCTTAATGGCAGAGCGATTGGAAGCCGGCGGGCACAAGCCTTATCCTTTTCATTTGGGCGTAACGGAAGCGGGTGAGGGTGAAGACGGCAGAATAAAATCTGCGGTTGGCATTGGCGCTTTGCTGGTTGACGGAATTGGAGATACCATAAGGGTTTCGCTTACGGAAGACCCTGTTAACGAGATTCCCGTTGCGTTTGCGCTTTTGCAGGCGGCGGGGCTTCGCAAGACCAAAGCCGAGTTTATAAGCTGCCCGGGCTGCGGAAGAACGCTTTTTGAATTGCAAAGCGTGACTGCGGAGGTGAAGAAGAGATTTTCGCATTTAAAGCATCTTTCCATAGCGGTTATGGGCTGCATAGTGAACGGCCCCGGCGAAATGGCAGATGCGGATTTTGGCTATGTTGGAGCGGCCGCCGGCAAAATAACCCTTTACGAGGGGAAAAATCCCGTGCGCAAAAACATACCGCAAAGCGAGGCCCTAGACGCTTTGGAAAACTTAATCAAGGAGAAAAATAGATGGAACGCATAGCAGTTTTTGCAGGATCTTTTGACCCATTTACCGTTGCGCACAAGGACGTGGCCGAGCGTGCCTGCGCAATTTTCGACAAGCTCATTATTTTGATAGCGAGCAATGTGAGCAAAAAAACGCATTTTTCCTCGGAGGAGAGAGCGGATATTGCCAAAGAAGCCATGCAGGATTCTCCGCAGGTAAGCGTTGAGATATGGGATGGCTTGATCATCGATTATTTGCGCGATAACAACATAAATTTTTTGGTAAGGGGAGTGCGCAGGGCTTCTGATTTGGAGCAGGAGCAAGCTCTTGCGTGGAACAATGCGAAGCTTTTGCCCGGCACCGAAACCATATTTTTCAGTGCCAAGCCGGAGTATTTGAGCATGTCTAGTTCGTTTGTTCGTGAGCTGGCTGCCTTCGGTGTTTAATCCATTCTATGAGCGCCGGTATTGCTGATACGCAAATTATGAATAAGATTACCAGTTCAAAGTGTTCTTTGATAAATGGAATGTTTCCTAAAAAATAGCCGGCGAGCGTGCATACAAAGACCCATCCTGTTCCTCCCAGAACGCTCCAGGGCAAAAAGGTTTTGAATTGCATTCCGCTCATGCCTGCTACAAAGGGTACGTAGGTTCTGAAGAATGGCATAAATCTGCAGATAGTGACTGCTTTTGGCCCGAATTTTTCAAAGAATCCGTGCGCTTTGTCGTAATTCTTTTTGTTGAATATTCTCCCCGTTCCTTTTGCAAACGCTCTATGCCCAATTTTTGCGCCCAGAAATCTGTTGAAGTTGTCTCCTAAAATTGCAGCTACGGGAAAAGCGGTTAAAACAATGCTTAAATCCATTGCACCCACGGCGCACAGCGCGCCTATTGCGAAGAGCATGGAATCGCCGGGCAAAAACGGAGCGACAACCAATCCTACTTCGCAAAAGATGATCAGCGTAATCAGGGCATAAACCCAAACGCCGTAAGCGTTGACGAATTGTGTTAGATGGACATCGATGTGTCTGATGAATTCAAGGGCAAAGGTTAGGTATTCTATCATGTATAGGAATATAGAAATTTAAGTATTTAAATTGGCACCCCAGCTGTCCTTACTCCAACACTCGTAACAATGAAGTTAAGCGAGGTAGTTAACACGTTTGGCCCTCAGGAGGCCAGGGTGCCGCCTTGCTATGCAGCGTAATGAGAATCAGGAGAATCGTCATTGCTTGCGTAGCAAGGAATATTTTTTATGCCTTTTGTTGCTTTGAATTCATGATGATCAAGGAGTAGTAATGCAATTTCCAGCTTTTACTCCCATATTGCAAAAGTTAGGGGTTAAAGCATTGCAACCCGCAAATGTAGAAGGACTTTTACCTTTGGTAACATCTATGTTTACATCCGGATCATCGCTTCCATTAAATGTTGCTGTCCATTGAACACCTTCGTTGCAATTATCTGCTGAAAATTTGCTATCGGCTACAAAAGTTCCAGTAGAATCATTTCCCGCAATTACGTAGCCAAAGTTAGAAGTCAAACCTTGTCCTGCTGCAGGAGTAGTAAGTCCGTCAGCTCCAGGTACTTTATAGCCAACTGTTGCGGCATCGCCATATTTGCCGGTTTCCATTTTGTAGGCTTGCATTAATTTTGCCCATGAGCTGGCGGCGGGGCCGACTTCTTGGGCTTTTGCTTTTGCGCTCATGCCAAAAAGCTTTGGAATCGCTATGGCGGCCAAAATACCGATGATTACTATAACAACCATCAGCTCGATTAGGGTAAAACCCTTTTTTAATTGAGTAGACATGAAATGTCCTCCTGTTTAAATCTGCCTACTCTATTAAACGATTTTCGGCATTCTCGGGCGCATTTAAACCTTCGTTTAAA
>WQSA01000067.1 GCA_009788135.1 Candidatus Fibrimonadales bacterium | reverse complement strand
AAGCTGATTGAGATGCATTTTTTGTCTGATGTTTGGGAATTGTGCGAGGCTTGCAAGGGGCGGCGTTATAACAATGAGACTCTTAGCGTTTTGTGGAAGGGTAAAAGCATAGCGGATATTTTGGATATGCAGGTTGAAGTCGCTTGCGAATTTTTTAAGAATATAAAACGAATAGAAAAGCCGTTGCAAATTTTGAAAAGCATTGGGCTCGGATATATTAGGCTTGGCCAGGCTACCATCACTATGAGCGGCGGCGAAATTCAACGCTTGAAACTTGCGGCAGAGCTTTACAAAGCAAATGCGGACAAGACTGTTTTCCTTTTGGATGAGCCAAGCACAGGTTTGCATTTGCAAGACATTCAACCCTTGTGGAATCATCTGCGAGAGCTTTCAAACGCTGGTCACGCTGTTGTTTTTGTGGAGCACCACCCCGATATGATTAAGCTTGCGGATTATGTGATTGAGCTTGGGCCAGAAGGTGGCGAAAAGGGTGGGTATTTGCTCACTTAGCCCGCTTAGGATTATAATTATTGTTCGCAATCATGGCTAAGGCTACGCAGAACATGACTACTCCGCCAACTATAACCTGCTGCTTATAATTGTATTCATGCACATTGAACTTGGGATTTTCCTCAAATCGTTGCTGAGGNGTCAGATTATCGTTGTAATAATCTTCTACAACAGTCTCTTCCGGCGCAGTNGCTTGCACAGATTCTTGCAACATAGCCTGAGCTTCGGAGAACGGTTCGCCCTCAGCTTGCTGCGCAAAAAGCGGAACNGCAATCAGAAGAATGCTAAGTAGAACTCTCATATTTCGCTACCACAGTTGTTTGAATTCCACCTCTTGAATTGAAAATTCCTGTCACTTCCATNTTCTNAGGGCTAACGGCTTTAACGCAGTCTTTCAAAACCTTGTTCACAACGTGCTCGTGGAAAATNCCNAGATTGCGGTAAAAGAGCAAATACTCCTTAAAACTTTTCAATTCCAAGCAGAACTTTGTCGGGCGATACTCTATAATAAGAGTTGCAAAATCCGGCAAGCCGGTCTTTGGACACACGCAGGTGAATTCCGGAACCTCAATTCGCAAATCGGTTGCGGAATTCGGGTACATAAATTCCCAATTTTCAATCTTCGGCGTTTTTAACGCCGGAATGTGATTTTGACGATCCTCATAAGAAGATTTGCTTTTCATAACGCCTCCAATATTTTTTCTAAGCAGTCAACACCTTGCTCACCGCTTGATAAAATTTTATACTCCCAAACACCGTCCTTAGACTTTTCGCCATCCGCAAAAACAACGCATTTTGCACCGGCAGCGTTTGCCATTTCCAATTGCTTTCCAAACTTCACTGCATTCAAAGAATGCGAACACGCAATCTCATTTTTGCGAAATTTCGCCGCTGTTTCAAACAAAATTTTCATATCACCGCTAAAACTTGCGATGAACACTGGCAAATTAGACTTCTTTTGCGAAAGCAAATTCTTTTCCGCAAGCAAATCCGCAAGCACAACATCGCCCATTCCAAAACCAACGCCAGTTATCTTTTGCCCGCCCAAAGTCTCGGTTAAATTATCATAGCGTCCGCCGCCAGCAATGGCCCGCATATTTTTATTCTTGTCAAAAACTTCAAAAACAATGCCCGTATAATACGCCAAACCTCGCACAACGGATAAATCCAGTTTAACGCAGTTTTCAAAACCGCCCGCTTTCAATAATTCAAATAATTCCTTTAATTCCGGGCTGTCAATTTCCTCAATCGTGGAGCAACACATAAAAGCGTTTAACTTCTTCGCTTTATCCTCGCTCAATCCCACACTGCGCAATTCCTTTTCAAAATCTTCCGCAGACATCTTCAAACGCTTATCCAAAAGCGGATAAACCAAATTCGGTTCTTTTACTTCCAATTTCTCCAACATAGAAGCTAACAAACGGCGGCTGGAAACTCCAATGTAAAAATCTTTTTCCGTTAAGCCAAAATCAAATAGCATGCTCGCAATCGCAGAAATCAAATCCGCCTCTGCGCTAATGCTCTCCGTTCCTATTATATCCAAATTCAACTGGAAAAATTCACGCAATCTTCCTTTCTGTGCACGCTCGTAGCGAAACAAACGGGGAATTGAAAACCACTTAAAAGGCTTTCTAAGCTCGTTGCCTTTTTGAATAACCATTCTTGCAAGCGTTGGGGTCATCTCTGGGCGCAAAGCCAACGCTCGGTCGCCTTTGTCCATAAAATTGTAAAGCTGAGAAACAATCTCTTCGCCGCTCTTTCCGGTATAAAGCTCCAAATGCTCAAAAATCGGACCTTCGTATTCCTCATATCCGAATTTCAAAGCGGCTTGGCGCCATACTGAAAAAATATGATTTTGCACCCTCATATCAACAGGATAAAAATCTCTTGTCCCTTTTGGCAGTTGAGGAGTTTGGATTTTCAAAACAAATACCCCACTGATAATCTCCCATATACATTTTGCATATCATCTGCTATGCCTTTGAAATCTTCCGGAAAAACGGATAGAAGACCGTAGTTGAAATCAAAAGAGAGCAAGATGTGCTCATTGTAGGGCAAGTAGTTCATGCCTATGCTTAAGCCGGCATCGTAGCGCCTCAGTTCTTTTGAAAAATCGTATTGTTCGCGATCTTCTTCCCGGAATGTTATTTTGTCTGTGCCGGTGTTCAAGTATCCGGCAGAGGCTGCGCCTTTGAATTCTCCGTTTAATAAATATGCATAGTAAGCTCCAGCGTAAACCGAAAAATTGTTCTGCAATACATAGTGAGCCAAAACTGGCAAACTCAAATAGTTGAAACTCATTTCAGTATCCACAGTTCCTCTGAACTTGCCGTGAAAATCTTCAAAACGCAGACTGTATTCTTTTACCTTTGTAGTGGTTTTTGCCCCTTTGTTATCGGAACGAATTCCAGCAGAAACTCCAACTTTTTTATTTATCCATCTAAGAGCTTCAGCCTCTACGGTAGGGCCAATGTTTGAACTGTAATTTTCAATTTTTTGTATGTTTGCCGGTATTGGAAATGGCATTGCGCCGCCAAGATTAAGTCCTATTTTTGCGGATATGTCCCAAAGAGGTCTTTCCGCAGCTAAAGCAGAAACGCAAAGCAATAATAACGAAAGATTAATAATCCTCAATTTCTACCTCGTCAATTATCAATTTAGAGCCTACTCTACCAGCATAATTACCGCCTTCTTTGCTTGCGGCAAAAGCTACGCCCAGTTTGTAATTGCAATTTTCAAAATCAGGTTCACTTGTATAGTGAAATATCGCTTCAAATTCTTTGAATTTTCCATTGGTGTTCGTGCAATTTAATATCTTGGCCTTTGCTATAACTAAATCTGTTTCGTCGATGTTTTTAATTGTTAGAGTAGTGTCTCCTTCGCTTTTATAAAACCATGCATCCATGTTGCATGAGTCGGATTTGCTAGGATTTTCGGAGCCAATGAAAGGTTCGGGGCCTTCTTCGTATTTGTAGTATCCTTTTATGCTTTTTGGCTTGGCTGGATAAATGTATCCTATCTCTGTAGCGGCCAGCGGATCTGTCATTTTGCCCGTATTGAATTTGCCTAAAAAGAAATTTCCGGAAATAATAGGTATGTTTTGCCCAATTACCAAGCCTCCTTTTATGGTTTCCATAAGCACGGCATTGTTCTTGTAACCATCATTGATTTTTTTTGTGGGATAATTTTCAGGATTTTTGCTGTCTATTTTGAGCATTGATAAAGCCAGCCCTATTCCTGCATTTCCGCTAGCCCATTTTAAGCTTGAAGGCACATAATAAACAAGGCTTCCTTCTGATAAATTCCAGAAATCAAAACTAAACATTCTTGGAACGGTGGTATCTATTTCCACGTTATATTCTCGAACATTTCCGTTTTCAGCGGTTACGATGTACTTTAAATAACGCTCGCTTTCGGAAAGCGTTGCTCCTTCAGAAACCTCAATATAGGGTATCTGTTTTTTTAATGAATCGTAAAGAGGGGATTCTGTCCATATATAAATCAAAGATTGGTTATTTTTAATGTTGATTTCTATGGGATTTATGCTATCTATCACAAATTTCTCAATATAATTTTCGCTGATCTTAACATCTTCGGAAGAGCAAGAATAAAATAAGATAAAAACAAAAATGCTTAAAGAAATTTTTCTCATGTTGTAAATATAAAATTTTTCAAAGCTTCTTTCGCTGCATTCTGTTCGGCTTCTTTTTTAGAAAGGCCAATGCCGCTGCCAAGCTGCTTTCCGCCTGCGTTCACCGCCATTTTGAATTTCCGCTTGTGAATTTCGCCCCATTCGTCCAGAGCCTCGTATGCAGGAGCCCCCAGTCCAAGCTCTTGGGTCTTTTCGTTTAGCAGAGTTTTTGGGTTTTGAAAAACCTCGCTTTGCAATATCTCCTTTTCTTTGGAAAACAGAAATTTTGAAAGGATTTCCCTGCATTTCTCAATGCCCGCATCAAGATAAATCGCTCCGAGCAATGCTTCAAACACATCTGCCAAAAGCGCAGGATTCTCCTTGTCCACCTCTTTTGCCGCTATTAAATATGAATGCAGTTTTAAACGCTTAGCCACACCTGCAAGGGCTGTACCGCTTACAATAGCGGATTTCTTTTTTGAGAGCAAACCTTCGTTTTCTTTGCCGTATTTTAAAAACAAAAATTCCGCTGTCAAAAAGCTAACAACGGAATCTCCAAAAAATTCCAAACGTTCATAAGTTTCGCAGTCCGAAACGGATGTTCCCTGCTTGCAAGAGCTATGAGTGAAGGCTTGCCTAAGCAAACCTTTGTTTTTAAAGGAATGGTTTAAAAACTGCTCCAGCTTACGCATTGGCAAGGTAGTTTATAACATCCCCTACGGTTTGGAATTTTTCTGACTCTGTGTCGGGGATTTCGACCTTGAATTCGTCTTCCAGGCCCATTATGAGCTCTGTGCGGTCTAGGGAATCAGCTCCCAAGTCTGCAGTAAAGGAAGCTCCTTCAACAATCTGTTCTTCCTTAACCTCTAGCTTGTCAAGGATAACTTTTTTCACTCTGCTGGCAATTTCTTCGTTAGCCATTTTTACTCTCCTTTCCTTAAATAAGGGATAATTGTTTTAAATAAATATAGAAAATTATGCACCTAGCCCGCCGTCCACGCCCAGTACCTGGCCTGTTATGTAAGCTGCTTCGTCTGAAGCCAGGAAAGCCACTGCGTTAGCCACGTCTCTGGGGGAACCCAAGTCTTTCAGCGGAATGGCTTCTTTGTATTTGGCTATAACCTCGGGTGCAAGCTTGTCTGTCATTGCGGTTTTGATAAAGCCTGGGGCTATGGCATTGACAGTTACGCCTCTTGCAGCGAATTCCATCGCATTGGACTTGGTTAAGCCTATTATGCCAGCTTTGGAGGCGGCATAGTTGGCTTGCCCGGCCTGGCAGCGAATGCCATTTATGGAGGCCATGTTTATTATGCGGCCAGAGCGGTTGCGCATAAGGTGCGAGCTTATAGCCTTTGTGCAAATAAACGCAGAGCGCAGGTTTACGTTCAAAACAGCGTCAAAATCTTCCTGCTTCATGCGAATTATCAGATTATCTCGTGTTATGCCGGCATTGTTGACCAGAATATCGATTTTGCCAAAATCGGCCAAAATCTGTTTGAACACTTCGTCCACAGCTTCGGGGCTGGACACATCGCAAGCATAGCCTTTGCAGGTGACTCCGATAGCTTCCACCTCTTTTATTGAAGAGCCATCGCCAAGTTGAATGTCCAAAATAGCTACATTGGCTCCGTTCTCGGCCAAAACCTTTGAAATTTCCAACCCAATGCCACGGGTAGCTCCTGTGACAATTGCATTTTTGCCTTTTAAATTTACCATGGCATTAATATAGAAAACTTCTTTTTCTATATTCCTTTTCCATGAGCGAGATAGATTTCAATGACAACTGGAAACTGGTTTGGGACCCTGAAAATAAAGGGGTGGCCGGGCGTTGGTTTACGGATATTCCTGCAAGTGCCAAAAGCGTTAAGATTCCGCATTTATGGAGCGAGAATACGGCCGCCACGGCTTTTTATTATAAAAAATTTTCGCCTGAGGGCAAGGATAAGAGATTTATTCTGCGTTTTGAGCAAGCGGCAGTTTATGCGGTTATTTGGATAAACGGAAAATTGGTCGGCGACCATTTTGGCGCGAGTACTTCTTTTGAAATTGATATTTCGCAGTATGTAAAAGCTAGCAACGAGAATTTGCTGTGCGTTAAAATATCAACTGCTTCAAGCAACGGAGCTTTTGAGCTTATGGCGGGAGGAGACCTTATACCCGCAGAAACCATGCCCCTTGGCTTGCCATGGAAGCGTTCCCCATTTGCCGGGCTAACAGGCAAAGTTACTTTGCTTGGCGCAGAAAGAGCTTTGCTGACCGCTATGGAGATAGCTGCAGATGCAGACCACGGGCAAATAAATCTAAAGCTCTCTTTTAACAATCCACGTAATTATGCGGCAAAATTGAAAATTTTTGCCCGCAATCCAAAGCATGAAGTTTCGCTGTTGCAAAAAGAACTCAAGCTTGAAAAGGAAAATACAAGCACAACGCTGCATTTGGGATTTAAGGACGCAAAACTGTGGTCTATAGAAGATCCCAATGTATATGCGATGGAGGTTTGCCTGGAGGGTTCAAATTGCATAGCTTCAAACTTCGGTTTCAAAAAGTTTGATTGCAAGCAAGGCGACTTCTTTTTAAACGATTCAATAATTAAAATTCAAGGCATAGCGTATGTTCAGCATAGAGATGCGGTGATTAAAAAAGATTTGGAGCATATAAAGAAATTAGGCTTTAACGCTGTTCGCACTGGAGGCGCCCCTTTTGGCAAGGAAGCTCTTGAGATATGCGACAAGCTTGGACTGCTGGTATTTCAGGAATTTCCTATTTGCGATGAGCAGTCGGGTAAGATGGGTTTGGAGGCGGTGAAGGCTATAGCTCCTGAAATAGTGTGCGAAGGCGCCAATCATCCATGTTTGGCTGCATGGGTTTTAGGCTCGGACAACGGCAGGTTGATTTTGGAGAATGGCGCAAAGCTTTTGAGCCGCATAGATGCTTTGGAAAGCTGCCACCCAGCTATAAGCAACATTAACAATGTTTCAATAGACAATGACCAAAACTTCAAGCATGGGCATGAAAAGACATTCGGAGCAACGGGAAAAATTATGGGTGTTACCGAGGGAAGTATTACGGCATATTCCTCGCATCGCCTTGCCCTGAGAATTTTCTGCGGAGTTCCATTCTCTCTGTTTTTGTCTCGCTATGGGCTTCCAGAAGATGAAGATTTTATTATACCGGATCCATTTTTTGGCGATGCTTGGCTGCAAGACAACTATAAGCTTATTACAGATGACATAAAGAAAAACGGAAAAGTTTTGCTTTCCGTAAAAAGCAATCCCAGAATACAGACTGTTACGCAGGAGATAAAAACTTTCGTTAAGAATTCCAATGGAGTTTGGCCGAGCGCGGAAGCTTTTGTGAAAAATGCAAACGAGCTTGCTTTGTCTGGTCTTGAGCAGAGCATTCAATGTTTGCAGAGCAGCCCGGTTGTGAGCGGATATTTTATTGAAGATTGGGCGCTGGACTGCAAAACGGCGTCTACCAGGTTATTGATGAGCGGTTTGGAAAGAGTGGTTGGGAAAGGCGAGGGTATTTCGTTCCAGCTGAGTTTGTTAAATGAAAAGAGGTTGAGCGAGGCGAATGTAACTGCGCAGCTTTTGGATAAGGCTGGTAAAGTTGCAGTTTCTCAGAGCAAAAGTTTTTCCACGCCCAAGCTTGCGCTTGCGCTTTTGGGCGACCTTAGCATTAAAGCTCCGCAAAAAACAGGTTCTTATAGGTTGAAGCTGATACTTTTGAATTCGGGAAAAGAGGTTTACTCTATGGAAGAGCCTATAGAGGTAGTCGAGGCTCCTAATATAAAGAGCGTTCTTTCAAAATCTGAATTTTTGGATGCAGCTGAGAATTCTGCGGAAATAGTTAAGATGATAAAGGGCAGGAAACCCGTGTTGTTTACGGCAGCTTTGAGTTCATGGGCAGACAGCTCCATTCTGGAATCTGTTGCCAGCGCTGTTAAGGGCGGAAAAATTCTCTTTATTTCAGATATAATTCCTGAGGATATTAAATTGCTAAACAGCAGTTCGCCATTTAGCTGTTCTTTGGAATATTTTTATTCTTCTGGTTCCTGCGGTGCATCGGTGCATTATGTTCCGAAGAATTCTCCGTTAAAGGATGAGCTTTTTGGAAAGTCTGTTTTTGACAAGACTTGTTCCGCTATTGTGCCCAGTCTTTCTATGCTTGAGATTGAGGGTGCAGAAAACTTGGTATATTCAGTTTCCTTGAAAAACGGAGAATTGCTATCTGGCGTTGATGTGCAGATAATTCCATTTGGAAAGGGCAAGATTGTTTTCAGCACTTTGAATTTTGAAGGATTGGAAACATACGCTCTTACGAATAATTTGTTTGCAAAAATTGTAAATCATGTGGTTGGATAATCATTTTCTATATTATCTCCATGGACATAACTCCCTTAGATATTCGCAATCAGAAGTTTGGCACAAAAACGCTTGGCGGTCTTGATCCGGATGAGGTGCAGGCCTTTTTGAATCAGGTAGCAACTACTTTTGAAAATCTGTTGGTAGAACGGGCAGATTTGCTCAAAACCATAGGCAACGGCAAGCAAACCGTTGAAAACTATAAACAGCTTGAAAAGCGCATGAGCGAAGCCATATATATGATGCATGATGCTAAAGAAGTGATAGAAGGGAAAGCTCGAGAAGCGGCGGATGCAATCATTGCAGAAGCGAGAATGCGCGCAGAAAAAGAAGCCGATGCAATAAGAGGCCAATCCAGCGAATTGCGCGCAGAAGTGGACCGCTTAAAGCAAATGAGAGTAGGCTACTTTGCAAAACTTCGCAATCTGATGAGAACTCAAGAAGAACTGCTCGACAGCATGGAGAACGAATAATAATTATGCTTCGTATCTTAGCCTTGGCAATTGCCCTGGCCTTGCTCTCCTGCGCTCCTAAGCAGGCGGCAAAAGGAGAACTTGTTTTGCATACGGAACAACATACGGTTGCGGCCGGCGAAGAAAAGGTTGAATTTGTTGCTGGAGAGAAAGGCGAACTGGATGCTTCCTGGGGGCTTGGCTCAGATTCTCTGGAAACAAAAATCAGCAAAGAATCGGTAAAAGAGTATATATCCGCAGAGCTTGGGTTTAAGTGGAGCGTTAAAGACACGCTTTGGCATAACTGGGAAAGCATGGCCGAAATGAACCAGGATGCAAGTCTGGCGCTTGTGAATGCTAGCGAGGAACTCGGATTCTTTATTTATGGCGCTCTAATAGATATGAATTTTTTGAATGCAGAAGATGTGTTCAATGCAATGCTAATGCGTCACGGAATTTCTCCTGATCCTGAAAAATTGAGCGTTAAAAAGAGCAATGTCGGCGGAAATGTCGTTTGGAATTTTGATATAGTATTTGTTTCAAGCGGTTTTGATTTTAATTACAAAGGAAAATTCTTTTTTGGAAACGGCAGAGCCATTATGGCAATATCCTGGACTCAAGGGATTTTGTACAACAAATTCAAAAACGAAATGGAACGTGCCATCAATGGGTTGACATTGGAAAAAACATTTGATAAAAATGCAAAACAGAGATTCAGCGCAAGAATAGTGAACATAATAGGATTGCTGAGGTTGGTTGAAGACAAGCCAATAGAAGCGTTAAGCTATTTTGAGCGAGCNAATACCATGGACCAGAAAGATACCATTTATTTAATCAATTGCGGTTTCGTTTACCAGCTTAAANGNNTGCACGCTCCCGGCATTTCTCACTTTGAATCTCAAATTGAGCTTGTAAAGCGGAGCGGCAAGCTTCTGTATNTTTTGGGCGCAATGCACAAATCTCTTTACAATTTCAAAAAGACAAANGAATATTCGGAACTTGCTCTGGAAAAAATGCCGCTGGACGAAGAGACTAATATAAATTTGAGCGATGCTTTGTGGGGGCTTGGGCAAAGAGCGGCTTCTCTGGATGTTGCGCTGGATCTCTACGAGAAGCAGCCGAGCGAGCGGCTTGGATTTTATACCGCAAGAACTCTTATGGGCTTGAACCGCTATAGCGAAGCTGTTGATTTGCTTATGGATGTGCAAAAGCAATTCGGCATGAGTTCAAAGCTCGCTGCGGTTTATACGGAAGCGCTTTTCTTTTTGAA
>WQSA01000066.1 GCA_009788135.1 Candidatus Fibrimonadales bacterium | reverse complement strand
GTCGGGCTAAAACCTTCTATTGCGCCAAATAGAATCTCACCTGAATTTCGGAAATGTCCGTGTCCTGATTTATATATTGAAAAAATAAAGGAGGCATTAAAACATTTTAATATGATTTGACTATTTTTGTTTATTGCAAGAGCCTTTGCTCAAGAAAAAGGCTCTTTTACTGGCACAAGAAACCATAGGAGTTCGTTATGAAACAATTAGTTTGTGAAATGTGTGGCGGCAAAGAATTAGTCAAACAAGACGGAGTTTTTGTCTGCCAAAGCTGCGGAACAAAATATTCTGTTGAAGATGCCAAGAAAATGATGGTCACAATTGACAACTCTGGCAAATTAGAAAATGCTTTGAAAAATGCTCGTAGGGCAAGAGAATGTAACGACCATGAACAAGCTCAGAAGTATTATGACATTGTTCAAATGGAAGACCCTGAAAATTGGGAAGCTACTTTTTATAGTACTTATTATAAAGTTATGGGAACAAGTATTTCGCAAGCGACTAATTCTATTGTGAATGTTATAAAAATTGTTTTGAAAGATATAAAGAAAATAGATGATATTACTCAACAAAACGAAGCTATAAAACAAATTAGTACCGATTTATTTAATTTAGCTTCAGGATCATATTATAATGCTATAAATAATTATGAATCTCTTACTTTTACAGAAAAAGTAAATCGTAAGGAAAGCCATGACATTGATGTTTCAAATTTAATGGCTATGCTGATATTATTCGGAAAAGAGTTAGTTTCAGAATTTGGTAAAAATGAATTTACGACATCAATGCATATAAAATGCTACGAAACTGCATTAACTCTTACCAATAATAAATATTATGCTGACGAATTGACGAAAATTGAACCTGCAGCACATGAGCTTACTGCATTTTATGGTAGAAAAGAAGAAGAGAAGAAAAATTTCTGGCGTGGTTGCGGTGCTTGGATTTTATTTGTTTTTTTGTTCGCTCTTCTTGGAGCTTTAATTGGTGTATTTAAATAAAGTGAAGGTAAAAAATGAATAACGATGACATTAGCAATTTATGGAAACGCATTATTTCGGAATTATCCAAAGCAATGGAAATCCCAACAATACGGCATAATGCAACAAAAGGAATCTGGTTTTCAGCTTGTTCAATGAATAGCATCATAGTGATTAATGAATCTCAAATAAACAAGCCCTCTTCAAAATTAAAATGTACAAGAAAGATAAATGAAAAAGAATTTATAGATGTATATCCTCATTATCAGCCATGGAAAGACGGAAAAGAGTCAAGGGTATTTATGCGAGAATTATCGCAAAATACTTCATACATTTTAGCGTTAATAAATCATTTTGAGGAGAAATCAACCCCTAAAGTTTCTTAATACGCATTAAAAATACCATCCTTTCCCAGCAAAAAACGCCAAAAGTATCAATTTATCAGAGCTTCTTTATGAAGTGGGAAAAAACTATGTAATGGCATGGCGTAACCTTGCCCAGCGTTGTGATTTGCTATTTTAACAGAACTTCCATAACCTTATCGTTTTCCAATGCGAAATCGGAAATTTTGATTAGCATATTTGCCAGTTTTTCCATTTTCAAAACTTCTTCCCTGTTTTCCTTGGAAACATCTTTTGTTTGCAGAGAATCTGAATTTTCAAAAAGCTTAGAGTCTTCGCCCTCTTTGTATATAAGGCGAAAATCGCCGTAATTCAAGGTTTTGTAACCAAAGTGAGTGCCCAGCGCAAAGTTCTTGCGCTCTCTCAGCAAGCTGTATCCCATAAAAGGATTAGGCTCTTCTATGCCAGCCAGGTCCAGAATAGTCGGAGCTATGTCTATTTGGCTTGTTGAAATTGTGTCTGTTTTTTGCGGGATATTTTTTCCTGCTATAATAAAAGGGATATGAGTTACAGAGTAATAAGCCCCGCCGCTTATCGTGGCAACTTCATTTTCTCCAAGCGGAAATCCATGATCTGCAGAAATTATTAAATATGTATTTTCAAACCAGGGTTCATTCTGAATGGAACGAACAAAGCGGGCCAGTTGCCTGTCTGCATAATTCATTGTGTAATTTATTCTCTCCTGTATGGATTTATCTTTTTCCTCTCTGGGCATATTTGCCGCAAAATTAAAAGGGTAGTGGTTGCTTCTGGTTATGAATGTAGCTAGAAACGGTTTATCTTTGTTTGCAAGAGAATCTTTTACATATGTGCTTGCCCAGTCCCAAAAAAGAGAATCGTCTTCGCGTTCTCGGCTGTAATTCTGTTTGTCATACCATTTTGCAATCCACACGCCTAAATTATCCCACGCAGGATCTGCTGCTGAAAAAAAATCCGTTCGCCAACCGGCATTGCGCAGGTAGAATGCAAAGCTCGGTACATTTATAAAAGGCAATTCCGCAGCTTGCGCTTTTGCGGAATGAGTCGGCATTCCAGTATGCGCCGAAAGCATGCCTCCGGTGGTGGGCACTCCGCTTACGTGCATTCTGTTAAAATTCAAACCTGCATTCATTAAAGAGCATAAAAACGGCGAAGATTGCTTTACATTTACGTATCTGTGCGATTCTAAAAATACGACTATAAAATTGGCTGGCTGGGAATTGAGAGTTGAGAATTGAGAATTGAGAATAGGCTGCATCTCTTTTTGGAAATTTCGATATTCCGATATTTCTTCTTCGCTTAGATNGTTATTTTTTTTAGCGAANTTTGTGATTTCGCTGTAAATTAAACTTACCGCAGGTTTCAGTTTTTGTGCACGTGCATTCCCTGTCCAAATAACATTCAAGAATAGCCAGCAACATAGATAGAATACGGCTCCGCNTATAAAGAAACTTTTTTTNTAGGTTATTTTGCAGAAAAATTTATTCAAAAAATAAAGAAGCGGAAATGAGAGAAAAATCACNGCAACNTGCAAAAACGGCACGCTTTGGTCGTAAGCGAAATAATCCCAGAATACCACTATGCTGGAAGGGTCTTTGTATGTNTTTATAAGCGAAAGCGAAACGTGCGAACCCAAAAACCGCTGAGTTTCGTGGTCAAGATAGGTTAAAAAAAGGATAATGGAGTGAAATACTATAAATGTAATTTTGCCATAGCGTTGATAATTTCGCATTATTGCTGCCCATAGCACAAAAGAAACTGCAATCCACATATAATCCCAAGTGATTGCGTGAAAAATATACCAATCCGGTTTATTCACAAATGGTATCCCGTAGGGATCGTTTCTGAACAATAACAGAACCCTGAGTATTATGTGGGCTACCCAGAAAGCAAGCGTAACAGGTAGCAAAGCTTTGACCATTTCAGGAAAATAGGAATTTCTATATTATAATGTATCATTCACAGGAGTTTTGAAAATGTCGCAAATTTATCTTGTAGGCGCATTGATTTTGGCGGTTGTAGCCATTATTTTGTTTTATTTTATAGCAAGCTTTTTTGGCTTGTGGCTGCAGGCTCTGTTCTCAAAAGCCAATGTTGGCATTTTCCAGCTCTTGGGCATGAGGCTCAGGAAAGTCAATCCACGCATGATTGTCGAATCTCGCATTTTGAGCGTTAAGGCTGGCATTCCTGTGGAAACCAACTTATTGGAAGCGCATTACCTTTCCGGTGGAAACGTACTGCGCGTTGTGCAGGCTGTTATAGCGGCGAACAAGGCCAATATAACCCTTTCTTTTGCGGAAAGCGCAGCGATAGACCTCGCCGGCAGAAACGTTTTGGAAGCGGTGCAGATGAGTGTTAATCCAAAGGTTATCACTACTCCAAAGGTAAGCGCAGTTGCTTTGGACGGCATTCAGCTTCAAGCAGTTACCAGAATCACTGTGCGAGCCAGCATTCGCAAGCTTGTGGGCGGCGCAGGCGAAGAAACCGTTATTGCTCGCGTTGGCGAAGGCATTGTTAGCTCAATAGGCAGCGCAAAAACTCACAAAGAAGTTTTGGAAAATCCCAATATGATTTCCAAGAAAGTTTTAGCTAGCGGTTTGGATGCGGGCACGGCTTTTGAAATTCTCTCAATAGATATTGCAGATGTTGATGTTGGCCATAATATAGGCGCAATTCTGGAAACCGACCGTGCAGAAGCAGACAAAAAAATCGCTCAGGCAAAAGCGGAAGAACGCCGTGCTATGGCTGCAGCCGCTGAGCAGGAGATGAAGGCCAGGGTTGTGGAAATGCAAGCCAAGGTTGTAGAAGCAGAGGCTCAGGTTCCGCTCGCTATGGCAGAAGCTTTGAGAAGCGGCAAGCTGGGAGTTATGGATTATTACAATCTGCAGAACATAAAGGCCGATACTCAAATGCGCACTCAGATTTCCGGAGTTTCGGAAAACGATTTGGAGCATAAGTAGGCGGCTCTGCAAATGGAAACCCTTCTAGTATTTTTGGCAATAATCGCTATCCAAATGATAGCGGCATATTCCAAGCAAAAAAAGGAAGCTGCCAAGCGGCAGCAAGCTCCGAATTTGCCTCCTGCGGAGGAAGTACTGGAATACCCAAACTGGGAAGAAGAGGATGAATCTGAACAGGAACTGGAACCAGAACCGGAACTGGTTTTCAAGCTGGAAGGCGTTGCTCCTGCTTCTGCCCCTTCTCCTTTTCAGGCAAGCGTGCCGTTTCAAGCTATTACTGATAGAAAGCTTGCAGAGATTGTTAGAGAGCCTGAANGCGAAGTTTTGCTTAAAGCGAACAGCTTAAAAATAGATGCGAGCAAATTAAAACATGGAATTATTTGGACTGCCGTTTTGCAAGAACCTCGTTATAAGGTAAAGTGGGCTCCGCGATGCTCTCATTAGCCTCTTCCGTTGCCGATCTTGCCATAGAAAAAATAGAGCTTTTTATACTCGCTCTTGTGCGAATTTCAATGATAATTTTTTTGTTGCCTATTTTTACTGTAAATACAGTGCCTGCAACTATAAAAGCCGCAATATCTTTTTTGCTCGCATTCCTGGTATTTCCGCAAATGCCTTTGATCAGTTTTACCATAGCAAATTCTCCTATATTCTTTTTTATGATTGTAATTGAGCAAATTTTTGTAGGAATGGTAATAGGATTCACAGCGTCATTCCTTTTGCATTTTGTGATTATGGGGGGCGAGTGGGTTGCTCGCGATACAGGTTTAATGCAGGGAACGCAAAATCCGTTCGTGGAATTTCAAAGCAATATATATTCAATATTTTTCCCTATGATTTTGGTAGTAATATTTTTGGCAAGCGGCGGCCATTACTTTTTTATACGAGTGCTTTTTGAATCTTTTCAATACATTCCAATGGGAAATTTTGTTTGGGACACGCGTAGTTTTGCGGCTATTCTGATGTTGCTTTCGGCGAGTTCTTTTGTAGTTGCATTTCAGTTTGCGGCTCCTGTTTTGGGTGCGCTTTTTTTGTGCACGGTCACGCTTGGTCTTATGAACAGGGTAATGCCGCAATTGCAGGTTTGGCTTTTGGGCGTTCCGATGAAAATTATTTTCGGCACATTGGTTATAATTTATTCTTTGCCTCTTATGGTGCAGCTTTTTCATGCGAATTTTGAGCAGTTGCAGAGAGCCTTGTTTGCAGTCTTGCGGGCTGGGGGTGGGCACTAATGGCAGATGATGAAGACAAAACAGAGGAGCCTACCTCAAAGAAAAAATCTGATGCCATTAAAAAGGGGCAGATTGGGCGTTCAATGGATTTATCTTCGGCCATTGCCTTAATCGGGGCTTTGTGGGGGCTTTATCTTTTTGGCGGAGATTTCGCTGCTAGCTGCAAAGCGATTATGCATGAATTCTTTATCGGTTTTGTCGATTGGCAGCCAACGCTTGCGAATTTTTCGGGCTTGGCGTATTATGTTTTGAATTTATTGATAAAAATGCTTGCGCCTTTGCTTTTGCTTTTTTTGTTTCTTGGCTTGGTGGGTAATTTAGCACAGGTTGGTTTGCATTTTACGCTTGAAAAATTGCAACCAAAACTTTCAAATGTATTTTCGCTGGCCAGTTTCAAGCGATTGTTCGGGAAGGACGCCTGGGTGGAACTTTTAAAAGGTGTAGCGAAAATAACCATTGTAGGAATAATTGCCTATTTTGTTATAAAATCGCATTACGAAGATATTTTATATATGGCTGATATGGAAATCGGAGTTTTTTGCGCATATATGATAGACATTATAGTTGAATTGCTTTTGAAAGTCATTATATTTTTGATTATACTCGGCATAGTGGATTTGATTTACCAAAAGAGAAAGACTCACAACGAAATGAAAATGACAAAGAATGAGGTTAAAGACGAACATAAGCAATCGGAAGGCGATCCGAAGGTGGTGGCAGCTCGCAAGCGCATGATGTATAAACTACACCAGCAATTTATGATGAAAGAGGTTCCGAGCGCAACTGTGGTTATAACCAACCCGACTCATTTGGCAATAGCTTTGCGCTATGAGCGAGGCAAAGACCAGGTTCCGCTGGTTGTTGCAAAGGGAGAGGATAAAATAGCGGAGCGAATAAAGCAACTTGCGGTTGAGCATAATGTTCCCATAGTTGAAAACAAGCCTTTGGCCCGTGCCATGTATTACGTAGTTGAGGTTGGCGACCCTTTGCCGGCAGAGTTCTTCTCCGCCGTTGCGGAGGTTTTGGCGTATGTGTTCAGGCAGAAGGAAGCGGGATAGTCTTTTTTTGCGCAGCAAAGAACAGCGTGGACAGCAAAAGCATAACGGATAACATATAGAAGATTCTCAGGTTTTTAGACCAGATTTCTTCTTGTTCCAAGCGCAAGTTGTAAAAAGAAACCAACAGCGTTTCGCAAGCTTCCCAAGCCTTGGCACGAGCCTTGTTCCATTCCTCAATACTGCAGGAATCGGTTTTCAAGCACAATGCAAGCAAGCGCATTCTCAAAGTAATGCTCATCTCTATATCGTAAATGGCATCTGGATTTGGAAGCTTAATCTCTTTGGTACTTAAAGCGTAAAACTGCTCTTTTATAGATGAAACAAGAGCTGTCTGGATATTTAAATTATCTTTGGCTGTTTCAAAGTTTGTTTGAATTCTTGAATCCAAAACCCTGTATTCAGAAATGTTTGCTATAATCTGCTCGTAGATAAAAGGCGAATTTGCCTGCAAACGATAATAAAAATAAGAAAGAACAAAAATAGACGCAATGGCAAGAAGCCCTGCCAGCAAACTAAAACGTCTAAATAACAGCTCTTTCAAAATGCCTCTCTAAAAAGCCAGAGAATAAATATATGAATGCAGCCATGGCGCAATGCCAAAGAACAAAACCGCAAAACCTAAAAAGGCAATCGCTATCTTTTGCCCCATGCTAACTCGCAGCGGGCTCAAATCTTCTCCTCCATCGCTAACCCATGCTGCTTTTATCACCTGCAAATAATAATACAAAGCTATAACGCTGTTTATTGCGGCAAAACCTACAAGCGCATAATTGCCCACAGAAGCTGCGCTGGCAAACACCATCCACTTGCCTATAAAACCTGCGAGCGGCGGAATGCCAGCCAAGCTAAACGCTGCTATTGCAAACAAAACCGCAAGCAATGGACTCTCTTTTGAAAGCCCTCTAAGAGAATCAAAACTCTCATCGCGAGTTTTGCCTATTATTCCGATTAAAAAGAACATCAGGTAATTTGAAAAAGCGTAAAGGAACAGATAATAAACAAAAGACGAAGCTCCAAGACGAACCTCTCCGCACAAACCGATTAAAATATAACCCGCTTGAGCAATGGAGCTATATGCCATAAATCTGCGCAGCCTGCTCTGTTTCAATGCTCCCAAGTTGCCTATAAATATGGTTGCCATTGCAAGTCCGGAAAATACGAGCTGGAATATAAGGCCCATGTCTGCCAAGGGGCCATATACCAAAACTCCCAAAAACGCCAGCGAAACCGCTTTTGAGGTGACGGAAAGATAAGCGGTAACTGGTGTTGGAGCGCCTTCGTAAACATCTGGAGCCCAGGTGTGGAATGGAAATAATGTAAGCTTAAAGCCAACGCCAGCTACTATAAAAAACACTCCTATTAGCAATAGATTCAAATCCACGCTGGAGGTATTATGCACGGCATAGGAAATGTCCGAGTAAGAAAGCGATTCGGCAAAGCCGTATAAATAGCTCATGCCGAACAGCAAAACCGCAGTGGCTATTGAGCCCATTAAAACATACTTAAGAGCGGCTTCCGAACCTTTAGATGAAAGCTTGCTCCAGGAAACCAAAAAATACATAGGCATGGTTGCAAGCTCCAAGCCTATAAACAGAGATATAAGCTCCTCAGCCGAAACCACAAGCATTCCGCCAACAGCCACGAATAGCATTGCCGCCAAAAATTCCGGCCTGCTGCGCAAATTATAGCCGCTGCTCAAAACGGAGGCGAAAAAGAAAGAAATCAGCAAGAGTTCTCTAATTAAAATGCCAAAACTGTTTACATGCCAGGTCAGCAGACTTGCGTTTAAACTAGCGTCTTCCATTCCGCAGATTGAAAACCCTAAATAAAGCAACGCCAAAGCCGCAGAACTCACGTTGGCTAAAACAATGCAGCTTCTTTGCGAAAACAGCCCAAGGGCCAAAATCAAAAAAGGCAACAATATAAATGCGCAGTCTAAAATTATAAACGGTGACATTAATCGTAATGTAGAAAATTTTCAAAATAACACAAAACGTGCTCTTTCAAAATCCAGTCTAAATTCTCCAGAATTTGCGGCAAAAGCAAAATACCGCTGCTGTTCAAGCGTTCTGCCAAGTTTTCAGCGGTAAAAGCTTGCTCAATCTTCCTTGCTTCTGGTACATAGCTTAAATGCCAGGGTTCAGGCTGCACTCTCCCAATGCCAGGCAAAAAGACTCGCCTGAATCCAAAAGAATTTTTATCCAGCCATTTGTGAAAATTTCCGAACACTCCATAGGATTCCTCTATGGTAAGCTCTGCTTCGTAATCTTCTGGAACAACGGCGGCATCTATAACATCAAGGTCTGTTCCCCATTCGTGCCGGCTTGTGCCGGGCAATGCGCTCCAAAGCAGAATTGTTTTCATAAGCTCTTGCTCGGAAAGCTCGGCTATGTTTACGGGTTCGCAGTTTTTGTCCAGAACCTTTCTTTTTCCGGTGACTTTTTCGTTCCAAATCAAGAGCTGCCGCTCAAAGCTGCGGTAACCGCTTTCGATTTTAGGTGCGAAGCCATGTTTTTTGGCTTCTTCGCAGAAAATTTCAAAAGCAGCAGTAGTTTCGGGTTTTAGCATATTTTAGCGGGGAATTGGGATTAGCGATAGTTTTGGTGCGGTTTTGCCGTCTGCAACGCGCATTGTTTCTTTTAGGGTTGTACGGAGCATCAGGTTTTCGCCTGCGCTTTCCCATTTGCCGGTTGGGGAGTTCAGCCACAGAACAGTTTCTCCGTTTTGGCTTACGAAAATGCAGGCAACGGTACCATAGCGAAAGAATTTCCCCGCGATGGTTTTGCCATCTGTTTCTAAATTTCCATTCCATGTTTCTGCGGTATAGCCAAGGCGAACTCGCTCCAACATGGTTTCCCAAGCCCTGCCAAATGCGGCTTCCGGGCTTATCACGGATTTTTTCAGTTGCGAGGAAATTTCTCGAAAAGTCTCTGCCGCTTCTTTATTCTTATGCGGAAATCCCTGCTCGGCAAATATAGCCAGCGAATCTATTGCAAGCGTCAAGTCCTCTATGTATTTAGTTTTGCGACTTTCAAAGTAGCGAGCCGTTCCCAGAGCCTTTTGCCTTGCGCCCTTCAGTTTTTCTATTTCTGCCTTGAGCGAATCTATTTGCCCTGCCAATTCTTTTGCCTGTTCCTCAAAAATAGCGGTTTTTTGCTTTGAATTTTCCACATAAGCGGCATGCCTTTTAGCTTCTGCTTCCGTTAAGTTTTTTTCCCTTTCCGTTTCTGCTTTTACATTTTTAATATTACGCTGAATTTCCGCAACGCTCTCTTGCGCAAAAAGAGGCATGGCGGCAAAAATAAGCAATAGGGCTTGGCGCATGGGAGGAATATAGAAAATTTCTATATTTTGCATTATGAAATATTTCTTACTTCTTTTAAGCTTGCTTTTGCTCGGTTCTTGCGGTTCTTACGAAGGCAATTCCGATTATAAAAGTTTTAACTGGAGGCTCCAAGGCGTTTGGGAAAAAGCAAATGGCGAGTCGTGGGAGGATGCTACAATAAAGATTGACTACAATAATATATCCATAACAGGTACGGTTTATCATTTTTCTGGTTTTCCGAGAGGAGTGGAGTTGGAGGCTTATGCCGATACGTCATTTATATATATAAAAGTCAGCGGCGAATGGCAAACAGTGTCTTATGTATATTGGGAGACAGGTTCGTATCCAAAGACAAAAATGTTGACTTTGAAGGGACATAGTTATTATGAGCCAGAAATTTTTAAGTTTGTTGAGGAGCAGTATTAGCCATACACTCTGCGATATCCGTTTCTGATTTCCGTGAATTTTTTTGGTTCCTTTCTGAAATCAGCATCATCTTTATGAATATTGTACAGGCCATTGTTAGTCGTATTCTCTATTTTTAATTCTTCTATATGAATTTTGAAAAAAATTCCGACGGCTTTTATGAGCATATTCGCAGCGTTTATTTTCGCTTCTGCGCTGTGACCTGCAATGTGAGGCGTGGCGATTTTAATAAGAGG
>WQSA01000065.1 GCA_009788135.1 Candidatus Fibrimonadales bacterium | reverse complement strand
TAAAGAAGATGAGTTTAACCGAGATGTTTGATTATTTCAGGCAAAAATTCAACCAAATAGATGTTTCTATTGTCAAAAGAAGTTTAATTTATTTTGACGATATTTCCAAAAATAGTTGGAGTGCTATAAAATACTTACAAGAAAAACCTTCGACAGAGGTTATAAAGAGAAGAATTGTAAGTTGTTTGAGGGAATATGGAAAATAGCAGGATACAAACGACAATTCTCATTTTCTAAAGTTTATGGCTCTTGAGCATTTGAAAACTTTAAAGAAGGAGATTGATGTTTAAAAAGGTAATTTAAAAGCTAAATTCATATCAATATGCCCAGTACAACCACCATCACCACTTATTCTATTATTTCCTTTTATACAAACTATTCCAAAACCCATATCAAGATTTGCATTTTCAAATGAAAGACCCCAATACCCCATAGCATCTAGCCATATAGTTTTATTTTTATATCTTAAGTCTGAGTAATAAAACAACCCTATTTGCCATTGTAAGTAGTTTGTATTAAAATCTCTTGGAAAAAAATATTTACGTATCCCAAGATCGCTACCCAACCTAAATATTCTATCATTATCAACAAAATTATTATTTTTACTACTACACAAACTAGGTCTAATTATTAATGAATTTGCTGAACTTAAAGGAACTTCGGCTGTCAAAAATATTGGGTAATAGCCAAAAGGAAAAGCGGCAAGAAAACCAACTGGATGTAAATATATCGATACTCCGTCTTGTCTTGCATATGAATTGTTGAAAAATAAAATAATAAATAGAAAAAGAAGTTTTGCAGTTTTTGGGACTTGTGGCATGGGGGTAAGGTAGAAATTTCACAACTCCGCCTTAACAATGCCAGCAACTTTTTTGGCAAAATCCAGATAGCTTTTTGCGCTCTCAACACTATTTTCCATAAAGTTCTTTTCCTGTTTCTTCTATTTCTTGTATAAAAAAATCTTCTCTATTTTTCAAATACTCAAACTCTCCCTTAGAATAAACTATAATATCCATAGGAAATTGGTAGTTTACTTCCAGTAATGCTGTGGATATGGGTCGCCTTCTATCCTTCCTCTCATCAAAGGTCTTTGCAAACTCTTCAGTATCCAAAATCACAACCAAATCAATATCGCTATCTTCCGTAGCCGTGCCTTTAGCATAAGAACCGAATAGAATAATCTTATAAACATTCAGGCCCACAAGAGATTGAATAATTCTAGAGATCACATCAGCAGACAAAGACATATCGGAAATATAGAAATTATTTCTCCGCATTTTTATATATTCCCATTCGTGCTCAAATCTTGTAAACTTATTTTCATTCTTTTCCTTGCTACTCTCGCTCTGGCAAACGATGATTTATTTGAATTCAAAAACTTTCTCGTTTTGCCTGTTTTTGCATACTCCGAAGAAACCGGTCCAATTGTAGGAGCGGGTGCGCTGATTTTCGTTTCGCCTCCTGCGCAAGACGGAAGCAAAGCGGGAAGCAATAATTCTACGCTGATTATGACTTCGTTTAAAAAACAAATTACATTCGTAAATAAACACATCTATGAACCTGTGGACGAACGCTGGAATTTTATCACGCATTTCTACCTCAACAACTGGCCCACGCAATTCTTTGGTATAGGAAATGACTGGGATGAAAAAAAACATGATGTCTATACTTCCAAAAATATTCGCTTTGATATTGTTTTGGGAAGAGAGCTATTTCCAAAGAGCAGATTCAGCTATGGAATGGAACTTGACTTGGAATACATCACTTTTGATTATGATGAAATCAAGAACACAAGTTTAACAACCGAGCTGAAAAACTCGGCAAGGCTCGGAGTCGGATACAATCTAACTTACAACAGCAGCGAAAGAAACGACTGGCCTCGCAAAGGAAGCTTTGTTCAAATACGGCATATATACTTTAATGCAGAAGATAACAACGCTCAACGAGATTTTATTTGGAAAAATCTGGACACCAGAATATATCTCCCGCTTCCATTCTTGCCGGAAGGCGTTCTGGCTCTAAGCTCTTACCTTGAAGATTTTGACGGAGATGTTCCCTTTGACAGGCTTGCACAGCCGGATGGGGTGGGGCAATTGAGAGGGCTCAAAAAAGGATATATAGCAGACAAAACTTCCTGGGTTTTGCAATCGGAGTTGCGCTCGCATCTCTTTTGGCGATGCAAAGGAACCCTGTTCTACGAGCTGGCTAAGGTGGGTAACGGATTTAAAGAACTGAACAACAATAAATGGCACGAGTCTATAGGCATGGGTGGCAGATTTATGGTAAACAAAGAGAGCAAAACCCATATTCGCGGCGATATAGCTCTGATAAATAAGAAAGATTTTGGAATGGCTATCAAGATAAATGAAGCGTTTTAATCAATCATTCCCACCTGAGCCAGCCCTTTTTCCACGAATACGCAAGACCGGCTACCAGCACTGAAAAGAAAATCCCCAAATCCACAGCGGCAAGCCACACGGGAATGCCCAGCGAACCGTCAACAATGCCATGCCAATGCACAACTATCGGGAAAAGGAACAGAGCCTCCACGTCAAACACCAGAAATATAAGAGCGAAAACAACATAGCCCACTTTGAACTGCACCCTGGCATTGCCAAAGGTTTCCATGCCGCACTCGTAGGCTTCAAACTTGGACTTGCCGTCTTTTGAAGGAAAACCCAAGACTTTGCCCACTATTATAGCCGCGGCAGCAATAAACGCGCCTAAAAACAGGAAAATTAAAAGAACCCAATATCCGCTATCCATAGGGTGAGTAATGGGACTTGAACCCACGACAACCGGAATCACAATCCGGTACTCTAACCAACTGAGCTATACTCACCGTGTGAGGTAAATATAGTAAAAAAATAACTATATTAAAAGCATGTCAAAGTATGTTGATAAAGTCGCAGATAGTCTCGACAGGCAAATTCTTTTTAATATGCCGCTGCGCAAGGCTATAATTTTGTTTTCCACTCTGCTCTTCGTCATAATCGCCATAGGCAGTTCGTTCGCTTACTATTTTGCCATGCAAAAAGTTTTGAACGAAAACCTGGCGCAAGAACTTAGGCAGGTCTTGAACTTAAAGCAGTATTCTCTGAAAGCCAAATTGGACAAAGAAGCCCTGTTGCTGAAGGTTTTATCAGAACGCTCTTTTATAAAAAAATATCTTTTGGACCCGGACGATGAAAACGCAAAAGAAAACGGATTTGCAATGTTCAATCAATACGAAGAATATTTTCAAAGCAAAATGCTGGGCTGGGTAAGCCTGAAAGATTCCAATTATCACGTCAATGGGCAGTTTATGGAAAAGTACAGCGATTCCAACCCAAAACATTCGTGGTTCTTTGAAGCTTTGAAAAACAAATATCCTCCGGCGATAAAGGTTGACTTTGATTATCTGAACAGGCAAATTTACGATTTATATCTGAACTATCCGGTTTATTCGGAAGGCGAAGCTATAGGAGCCATAACCGGCAGAATCTCTCTCTTTGAGTTTATAAGCACGCTGGATTTGCCGGAGAAAGTACTTGTCTTTGATAAAAACGGAGTTGTTATAGGCGCAGCAGACGTAAAGATTGCAAAAGAGAAAAAAACGCTTAAAGAATTATTCGGTAATAGCGGCGAAGAAGTGCACATGAGAGCGCTTGCCATGGACAAAAATTCCAGTGAAGCGTTCATCCTAGACGGTTCCCAATTCGTGCTGAACAGCATGGAGACCCTAGACCTGTTTCTGGTGGCAAAAGATGAAGTTAACTTTAAGAAAATAATGGAAGAAAGAGCCAGCATAATCTTTTTTATACTGCTTATGCTTATGCTGCTGGTCGTTGTTATTTTCAATAAATTCATAACAAATATATTGAGGCCAATAAACAAACACATGACATCTTACATAGAGTCCAGCCTTTTGGACGAGCTAACAAAGCTGCCCAACAAAAGGTTCTACAATATGAGAATAGAAGACGAATGGAACCGTGCTGTTAGAGGAAAATATCCTCTGAGCTTTTTGATGATGGATTTGGACAAATTCAAAGTCTATAACGATACGCACGGCCACTTGGAAGGCGACAGGCTTTTGCGAGAAGTAGCGAGGGTATTCAGCTATTGCGTGAATAGAAACTCCGATTTTGCGGCAAGGTTTGGCGGCGAGGAATTCTGCGTTGTTTTGCCGAACACAAACTTGGAAGGCGCAAAAAAAATCGCAGAAAACATAAGAAGCTCAATGGAACGCACCGGCAAAGCAACCATAAGCATAGGCATGATTTGCAAAGTACCAGGCTTGGACGACAATATGCAGGAGTTCATAGATCTGGCAGATCAGAANCTTTACGAAGCAAAGAACACCGGAAGAAATAAAGTGTGCTGGTAAAAATTACCGCATGCTCTCTATAAATTCCTTGAACTTAGGCATTGCTACGCTAATCGTTGGCAGCGATGCCGTAAAAGAAAATCTAACGCAAGAATCGCATCCAAACGCTGCACCGGGAACTATCACAATGCCTTGCTCGTCAAGCAGGGCTCTGCAAAGCTCTACCGAATTTGAGACCAGCGTGCCGCCTGCGGTTGTTTTGCCATAATAAGCGCTTACATCCGCAAATATATAAAATGCGCCTTCCGGCTTTGGAAAGCGAATGTTCTCAATGGATTCAAGCACCTCGCTCATTCTATACATTCTTTCGGAAAATTCCTGCCGCATCATAAGCACGGATTCAAAAGAGCCGTTCAAGGCCGCTATTGCGCCGTATTGAGAAACATTGGAGGGGTGATGAGTGGTTTGCCCCTGCATCTTTGCGATTTCCTTTGCCAGATTTCCGAACGCAGCCAGATAGCCTATTCTCCAGCCTGTCATGCAATAGGCTTTTGAAAGCCCGTTTACCACCACGGTTCTATCTTGCATATTCGGAAAGGAAGCTATTGAAACGCCGGGTTCTTTGGTATAAATAAAATATTCGTAAATCTCGTCTGTTATGCAGTACAAATCGTTTTCAACTATTAGCGCGGCAAAATATTTAAGCTCTTCGCTGCTATACACAACTCCAGTAGGATTGCATGGGCTGTTCAGGATTATCGCTTTGGTTTTGTCTGTTATTGCATTTGAGATATACTCCGCTTTCAATCTGAAATTGTCTTCTACGCCGCATTCCAGTATAACAGGCACTCCTCCGCAATAGCGAACAAGCTCTGGATATGTTCCCCAGTATGGAGCTGGTATAAGCACTTCGTCTCCTTTATCGACAATTGCGGATATTGCATTAAAAACGGCGTGTTTTGCACCGGACGTGGCAATAATCTGTTCCGGTGTGTATGCCAGTTTGTTCTCTTTTAAAAGCTTTTCGCAAACCGCCTCTTTGAACGACTGCATTCCGCTTGGCGCAGTGTAGCGGGTTAAGCCTTTGTTCATAGACCTTATTGCGGCTTCTTTTATATTAATCGGGGTATCAAAATTGGGTTCGCCAACGGCCAAACTCCAAATAGACCTGCCTTCCGTAGATAACCGTTTGGCAAGCGTATCTATTTCAACCGTCATTGATGGTTGAATTTCGGTTACTCTTGTGGATAAAGGTCTCATAAACGGCCTCCTAGACTAATAATATAAATATAGAAAATTGTATTTTTAACCTAAATGGTAATTCTTCATGTGATAGTTTTGTTCTTAATGGTGCTAATGAATGCGATATTAGTACTCGTAGAGATAGCAGTCGTTTCGGCAAGACCATCTCTTCTGCGGCAAATGGAACAGGAAGGAAGATGGGGCGCTTCAAGAGCGATAGCTATTTTGGAAGATCCGAATGTCTTTTTGTCCACAGCGCAGATAGGCATAACTTTGGCTGGAATTTTGTCTGGAGCTTATGGCGGCGCAACGCTTAGAGAGCCGTTGGAAGCCTTTTTAAAAAACGTTCCTTTTTTGGCAGAATATGCTGAAGTGGTAGCTTTGCCTGCAATAGTGATTAGCGCTACTTATATTTCTTTGGTTGTTGGCGAGCTTGTTCCAAAGAGGCTGGCTTTGCAGTTTGCGGAAAGAATTTCCTGCCTTGGCGCTCCGCCCATGCATATGCTCTCAATTATTCTGAAACCCTTTGTATGGTTCTTTGATTTTTCGGGAGACTTGATTCTTCGCCCATTTGGTTTGCACAAAAATATAAAGCGCCCGGTGACTGCGGCAGAAGTTCAGCAAATGGTAAAGCAGGGACATCAGGAAGGCGGCATTGAGAAAGACGAGCTTACCATGGTGAATCGAATTTTCAATTTATCCGATAGAATTCTCGCTTCTGTTATGACTCCGAGGGTTATGGTTGAATGGCTCAAGCTTGATCTGAGCAATGACGAGTTGCGCGGAATTATTATGCTCAGCGAGTTTTCGCAATTTCCTGTTGCCAAGGAAAGCATGGAAAATCCTTTGGGAACCGTGGATGCGCGAGATATGCTTTGCCAACTGACTGCCGGCGGCGAATTAAATGTGGAAGCCATGCTCAGACCTCCGCTATTCCTTCCAGAGTCTATCAATGTTCTTGACGCTCTTCATCAAATGCAAAAATTGAAAGACCCTATGGCTCTTGTTATAGATCAATACGGAGTTTGCAGCGGCATAGTTACTCTGGAAGACATAACCACTGTGCTAGTGTCTGAATCTGAATTGCCAGAAACTTCAAGCGTTATTGATGGGCTAACGGATATTCATTCCGTAATGGAAATGTTTGCCTTTTCTGAATTGCCTGGTGAAGACCCCGATTCTTACCATACTATCAGCGGAATGGCGATGAGCATTTTAAATAAGATTCCGCAGCAGGGCGATGTTTTTGAATGGAAAAAATTTCGCTTTGAAGTTTTGAGCATGGATGGTCAGAGAGTTGGCAAGGTAAAGATAAGCCGAATACCAGATGCGTAGATTTATTCCTAGAAAATTTTTGGCTTTGACTGTTATTACCGCTTGTGCTTCTCGCATCGCTTTGATTTTTGCGGTTTTTCAGATAGCTAGAGAATCTCCATGCGAATTGGTAGTAGCGATTTGCGCATTTGCCCTGTTGCATTTTCTTTCGCAGAGATTGTCGCTTGAGCTTGGCGGCAAAGCGAAGGAAAATCTGCGAGCTTATTTTCAGGACAAATTTTTGAACACAATGCCCATTCAGGATCGCGCGCAGAAAGGAATGCCTTTGCAGGAACTCTCTTTGCATTATATGAAAACCGTGGATTTGATGGAGCCCTGGTACAGCCGTTTTTTGCCGAGCGCTTTTTTGGCTGTGATTGTTCCTTGCATTATTTTGGGAGTTATGTTTTTTATAGATAAATTGACATTTGTAATTTTGCTCATAACTGGGCTCTTGCTCCCTTTGTTTTTATTTTTGATAGGAAAAATGGCAAAGCAGAAATCTGAGGATCAGTGGCAAAGCTTTGCTAAATTGAGAGCGTTTTTTTTGGAGAGTTTGCAGGGATACAAGACTATAAAAATATTTAAAAAGGTTAAGGAGCGACAGCGAGATTTGGAAGCGGCTGAGAGCGAGTTTGGCGAGAAAACTTTAGCGGTATTGAAGGTTGCGTTTCTCTCCGCTTTGGTTCAGGAGTGGGCAGGCTCTTTGAGCATTGCGTTAATCGCAGTAAGCTTGGCGCTCAGATTGATGGGCGGAAGCATGGAGTTTAGCACAGCGTTTTTGGCACTGCTGATTACGCCGGAATTCTACCGACCTATTAGGCAATTCGGAACTTCGTTTCATGTAGCGATAAATGCGAGGGTGGCATGGGGTTGATTTATATCACGGGGCCGTCTGGCAGCGGAAAGACTCGCATGATTTTGGAGATGCTGGGGCATATTGAATCGCAGGATAGCGAGATGAAGTTGATTTATGACGGCGATAAAAACGATATAGCATGGATGCCGCAGAACCCGATTTGGTTTAAGGGAACGCTCTGGGAAAATCTTTGCCCTGTTGAGATGCGAGATTTGGAGGAGGTCAAGAGTGCGCTGAAAAGGGTTAATTTGGGGCATTTTGAGCAGAGGCTTGGCGAATCCCCGAATAATTTTAGCGGCGGTGAAAAGAGGCGCTTGGCTATTGCGAGGATAATTTTGCTAAACCGCCCGCTTTGGATTTTGGACGAGCCGTTTGCAGGCTTGGATAAGGCTAATATTGAAGTGATTGAGAATTTGCTAAAGGAAGAGAGCGAGGCAAGGGAGATTTTTTGCATTACGCATCATGTGGGAGATTCGACTTCTGGCGGGATTAGGTTGGATTTCAAAAAGCTAGACGATGTTTGACTCCAGCAGCCATTCAACAATATTCATTTGTCTTATGCCAGTTATGCGGTTCTATTATAATACAAAAAGTCACTGATTTTATGGATGACAGTTATTGTTCGCCATAAATCTCAAATTCATAAAGAGAAAATCCTCCAAATTCATACTGACGTTTTAAACCGAACATCCTTACATAGCGAGCATCCACAGGAGAAAAATCATGCGTTCTAGTATATCGCGTGTTGTAGGTATCCTCTATGTTGTCGGTAACATTATACACTAGAGTCCAATTACTATTGTCTATAGAAACATCAATTCTGTAATCTCTCCCCATTGCACGTTCCCATATTAGAATAACCTTATTTATTTTATAAACTTCGCCCAAATCTACTGCAATCCATTGATTATCGTTATCATCATCATTTTGATAACTTGACCAACGAGAGTAACCGCTAATAGTATCGCCATCTAGTACTTTGTCCGGAGTGTAACTGTCTTCTGAGCGAGACGCTGTAGCCGTGCCGCCGAGCGCAAGATTTATAGATATTGGAGCTGTGCTTGAAGAGCTTGGCTCATCCAAAGATGAGCTGCTGCTCGGCGGCAAAGCAACGCTGGAAGAACTTGGCTCATCCGCAGACGAACTGCTGCTCGGCGGCAAAGCAACGCTGGAAGAACTTGGCTCATCCGCAGATGAACTGCTGCTCGGTAGCGGTTCAACGCTGGAAGAACTTGGTACATACGCAGACGAGCTGCTGCTCGGTGGCAAAGCAACGCTGGAAGAACTTGGCTCATCCGCAGATGAACTGCTGCTCGGTAGCGGTTCAACGCTGGAAGAGCTTGGCACGACCGCAGATGAACTGCTTAACTCAACACTTCCAACATAATTTATCCCGTCAGGATCCAAATAGTTGTCTCGCTCCGCTTGCGTGCAGCCGAAAAGGAATAACATCGCAAAAAACAAACCTAAAACCATATATGCACCCCAATTCCAGTTGCCAGAAAAACGCCCCCGGCAATATAAGACGCATTCCTCGCAGTTTTGGCTTCTTCAACTTTTTTCCAAGAAGAACCAAAATCTGACTGCGAAGCCCTGTATTTATCGTGCCTGTCCCCGACAGCCATATCCTGAGCATAACCATAAGCAAGAAGCCCGATGCCAATCACATCAAATGCAAGAGCAACCCAGAAACTATTGCTGCCCTTCTCTTCAACCTCCCAAACCTGAGGTTCTATCTTTTTCTCCACAGGCTGACTGTAACCAAGCACGGCATCAACATCCAAAGAAATCGCCCGCTCAAGTTGAGGCTCTGGATGAGTTTCTGGTTGCTTAGGCTCGGGCTCTGGAGGTTTGCTGGCAATTCCCGCAAACAAAGCAGGAGCTTTCTCCCGGATTGTTCTGAGCAAGTCCATCATATCCTTGCCCTCCGTCACAAAACTGCCAAGAAGATTGCCGCTTATGGATTCGTAAAGCTCTACCGTCAATGTAAGCATGCCCATAAACTCGCCGATGAAACCCTGCGTTATATACTCCGCCCCTATTGCTCTGCCAATATCAACAGCGCAGCTCTCGGCAAGGCACTGTGCTTCTTCCGAGTCTGGGGGTAGCAGAGACATAATGTTGTCTCTGGTCAGAATTGTGTACCTGCCTTTAGGCAAGGCTTCGCGGGCTCTTGTTCGCAGCTCATCCGTCAAGTGGCGTGATTCCAAAACTTTCAATTCCACTCCATCGGCTGGAACTATTTCCAGAACCGCCACGGTGCCAGCGGCATAAGACAGAGAAGCGAAAAAAAGAATTGGCAAAAGAAATTTTTTCATTAGAAGCTCATAAATTTAAAAGTTGGCAATGTGCTTTAGTATTCCTAATTCTCCGTTTTTGTTTATTTCACAAGCTGCAAAGAAAGAATATCATACATTTTTTTTTCTAAAACATCTTCTCTTTCGTCTTCCCAATCTATGTAAATTATATTATAATTTTTTACGCAACCGCACAAATTATCTTTTATGGCTTGCTCTATATTTTTAAACTGTTTTTCTTTACGCGAATTTTGTTTGAGTTCACTTGTATCTAATATTTGAATAAAATCAATAGATTCCTTTTCTATGCTAACGCTTTCTTTATCTGCATAGTTATATTCTTTTGATAATGCAGTCGTTAAATATTTACCACAAATTTGCGTAGGCTTAATGTCAGATTCTTCTATTTCTATAACAACAGCAACTTTGTTATTTTTCAACAGCATTGCATCAACGCAACATAAACGTGATTCTCTAGATTTTTCAGAACAAGAAAATAAAGAAATCAATTGATCTCCACCGCAAGCTGAATCTAGCCTTGTTTCGAATTTTTTATCTTTAGCAAATTTTTTTAATAATTCGCCAACTGTTTTATGTAACGGATGTTTTTCCATCTTTCACCTCTCTTTTTTGGTTGTTATATCCAAGCGGAATTGCCTGAAATTCGTTTGCGCACCGCAATGCTTTCGGTATGCAGAAATATTTACATTTAAGAAAATTTGGGGGGGGGGGGG
>WQSA01000064.1 GCA_009788135.1 Candidatus Fibrimonadales bacterium | reverse complement strand
TCGGAAAAATTTATCCTGTTATCATACTCTTCATAAGAAAACTTATTTCCCTTTTTCACATGCATATTGGAGTAAAACGGAAAGCCCAACTGATATCCGGCCTCAGAATACAATCCATTTCTTGGACCAAGCCTAAGCAACACCGGAACGCTAACTGTATGATTATATATGTTAACGAATATAATGTAATCCTCCGGCTTATAGTATTGATAAGGCATGCAAAGACCTCCACCATAGCAATAGTCGGAACTAAAAAAATTGTAATTCAATTCCATAATAAAAGCCACTATATCAGATGGCCATATATTCAGCGTTAATCCTACTGCAAAAAGTCCACCACCACCAACCCTCTGCGCTTCTCCCATATTATCATATCCCTGATAAACATCAAACCATTTTGAATCAGATCCTTCATAAGTAGTGCCAGCTCCCACTGTAATGCGCCATCCAAGTTTTACCGGTCGCATATATGCACTGTATTTCTCTTGCCATTTTCTCTCTCGTTCTGCCTTAATTATATTCTCTATTTTATTCTTTATTTTCATTTGCTCTGCCAATTTATCCAACCGCTCCTCAGGCATCTGCGAGCCGTATTCCTCTTCCAATCTTCTCTCTTGTTCCTCCTTAATTATATTCTCTATTTTCATTTGCTCTGGCATCTGCGACCCGTAAGCCACAAATGCAAACAACAGCAAAATAAGCAAAGCCTTGTTCATGAGCATTAAAAAATAGTAAATCAAGAAAATTTCTAATTTATCAATCGTGCCCATCCTATCTGTTTCGCATTTAAAAGCCGGTTATGGCAAAAAAATAGTTTTGCATGATATTTCCTTTTCTATGAAACAAGGAGAGATTCGGGCTATTTTGGGAACATCGGGCTGCGGAAAGTCCACGCTTTTGAACAATATTCTGGGACTGGAAAAGGCTATGGACGGCGATATAGAAATTCTGGGAACAAGATTGGAAGCGGGCAAGGAGCAGCTTCCCATTTCCGTTCAAAAACGCATGGGAGTTTTGTTCCAAAACGGCGCATTGCTCAGCTCGCTGACCGTTTTTCAAAACGTAGCTTTGCCAATTCGCTTGCACCGCCCAAACACTCCGGAGCCTGAGATTAAAGATATGGTAGCGAGCCGTTTGGAAAAGGTTAATATGCTCCATGCCATAGACAAATTGCCCAGCGAACTAAGCGGAGGCATGAAAAAACGAGCGGCTCTTGCCAGAGCCATAGCCCTTGACCCGGAGCTCCTTTTTTGCGACGAGCCGAGCGCAGGCCTTGACCCGGTTACCAGCCGCTCGCTGGACGACCTTTTGCTTTTTTTGAGAGAGTCGCTGAAGCTCTCGGTTTTGATAGTTACGCACGAGCTGGATTCCATAAAAACAATAGCAGACAAGATTTTATTTTTAAAAACCGGAGATGTGCTTTTGGATTGCGATTTGAAAGACGGATTGGGGAGCGATATTGCAGATGTCAGGGAGTTTTTCAGTCGGAAGGCGGGAGGGTAAGCTGATTGTCAATCTGCTTAATCAAATCCGCATCGGAAAAAGGTTTGCGTACATAGCCTGCTGCACCAAGATTAATAGCCTCATGCACACTTTCTTTGTCGTCTCTGGCCGTCAAGAAAATAACGGGTATATCTACATAGCGGCTGTCTGCTTTTAATTTTTTAATAGCATCATAACCATTCATTCCGGGCATATTGATGTCCAATAATATTACACTCGGTTTTACCAAATCTATTATTTCAAACATTGAATCAACGGATTGCGCAGGATAAATTGTATAACGATCTTTGAATCTGCTTTTTACCGCTACCAGATTATAGCTTACATCATCTACATAAATAATATTTGGACGCTTTTTTTTCTTTTCTACAAACTGGCCTTCTATGCAGTCAGTTAAATCCGCATCGGAAAAAGGCTTGCGCACATAACCTGCTGCGCCAAGTTTAATAGCTTCAAGCACGCTTTCCTTGTCGTCTCTGGCAGTCAGGAAAATAACAGGTATATCTGCATAGCGGTTGTCTGCTTTTAATTTTTTTATAGCATCATAGCCGTTCATTCCAGGCATATTGATGTCCAGCAATATTAAGTCTGGCTTTAAGTTTTCAAGGACTTCAAACATTATGGCGACTGATTGCGCCGGATAAATGGTATAACGCTCTTTGAACCTGCTTTTTACTGCTACCAGGTTGTAATTGACGTCATCCACGTAAATAATTTTTCTGCGGATATTTTCCATAGCTTGTTCTCCTAATCGTTTAATTTAGAAAGTTTATGAACTATCTGCGTAAAATTCATCATATCGATATTCTCCCGCAACCAGCTCGCAAGACCATCATCTGCCGTGTATTGATATTTCTCTATCTCCTCTATAGCCGCATCTGCAACGTCCATATCGTAAGATTTGCAAGCATTTAGGAGCTCGGATAGCACTTCAGGGTCCGGCTTCTCCTTTTTTGGCTTGGGATTTTCGGCATCTATGGCAGAAAGCGCGCTTTCAAGCTCGGAAATGAGTTTTCGGGCAGATTCAATAAACTGCGCATTATTTGCCATTATATAGCTTAAATCGCCGGATTTTGCCGCCATTTCCAGATCTTTGGCGCTTTTGCCAAGCTGCTCGGCAAAAATATCAAGGCTCGCTCCTTTAATGCCATGAACGGTTATTTCGTAATTGGCAAGCTTATCTTCGCTCACAGTCTCCATTGAGTTAAGCATGGANCTGACATTAGTCGCATANAAATGCAGGACCTTTAAATAAGTGGCTTTATCATCATTGTATCTCNTAAGCCCATCTGGTATGTTCAATCCGGCAACATCCATGTTCAGCGAGCCTGGAGACGAATGAGGCAAATCATTTGCCACCACGTTCCGAACTTCGTCGGGATGCTTGTCGCGGACAAGCCTGTTCAATATGGAATCCANTTGGCGAATATCTATGGGTTTGGCAAGNAATTCATCAAAACCGTTGTGCAAAAACATATCTGCCTGACCTGCTACCGCATTGGCTGTGAGCGCAATTATCGGGCTTGCATATCCCAAGTTGCGCAACTGTTTCGCAGCCTCTATTCCATCCATTTCCGGCATCATGTGATCCATAAATACAATATCGTAAGTTTTGCCGCTTTTTATTTTGTCAATAGCAACCATGCCGCTCATGGCTGTATCAATTTGCAATCGGTAAAGTTTCATAAGGCCAACAGCCACATACAGATTTGTTTCCACATCATCAACAATCAAAACTTTTCCATAAGGCATTAGTACTCTGGTTATCTGATTTAATTTTCCTTCCGCAATATAATTTATTCTAAACCGTCTCAAATTTTCCGCAACTTCTTTGCCCAGNGCTTTGCCATCCACCGTTTTTTGCGGCAACCGCACAACGAACAGCGAGCCTTTGCCGGGTTCGCTNTCAACATTAATTTCNCCGCCCATAAGATTTATCAATCGTTTTGCAATAGGCAAGCCAAGCCCNGTGCCCTCCACAGTCTTGCCTTTTTTGCGCTGAAAGCGAGCATACTCATCAAAGAGTTTGCTCAATTGTTCTTTTGTCATGCCATATCCNGTATCGCGCACGCTAAGCAGAAGACAAGCCTCTTTGAAATCAACAGACAGCGTAACCTTGCCCGCATCCGTATATTTGAATGCATTGGAAAGCATATTGTTGAGAATTTGCTTTATGCGAAGTTCATCGCCAATCAATTTTGCAGGAATATTTTCGTCAATCTCAATTTCAAATTCTATGGGCTTGTCTTCTATGCGCATCATGTTCAATTGCGCCGAATCGTTTATCATGCTTGCAACTTTGTATTCTGCAGGCATTATATCCAGCTTGCCAGCTTCTATTTTGGAAAAGTCCAATATATCGTTGATTATGCCCAAGAGCAAACTGCACGAACTGTATATTTTGCCAAGCCCATCTTCTATTTTTGCGGGAACATTCTCTTCTTGAATCAATATTTCCGTGATGGATAAAATTGCATTCATAGGCGTGCGTATTTCGTGGCTCATATTGGCCAGAAATGTGGATTTTGCGCTATTGGCAGCTTCTGCTCTTGCAACTGCGGCTCGCAAATTCACCTTTCCAACACCACGTTCTTTCATGAACACAATCACCACAAGCATAAGCACGCACAAAAGAAGAAAAGAAGCGCCGATTAGCCACGGGCGCTGCGCCTGCGCAAGCTTGCCTTTGTAATCATAAGTTTTGAGAACCCATTGTTCGGATATGCTTCCTATGTCTATTACCAAAAGCGCTTTGTTGAAAATGGATCTAAGAGTTGCATGGTCTTTGTTGAATCCGAAATAAGATTCCGCAGTTTTGTCGAACACAAGGTTTGCCTTATAACCAGGAAATTCATGATGGTTTGTTATGGCTAGCAGTCTGCGCTGGCTGGACATAACAAAGTCAACTTCACCACGTTCAAGAGCGGCAAAAGCATCATCGGAGCTTTCATAATCTATTGCTTTTGCATGATTTGGAAACCAAATGTTGAATAACTGGGCGTATGCGGTGCCGTTGGGCAAGCCAACCCTGAAGGAAAAAACATCTCTGAGAGTTATGTTTGGAAATTCCGATTTTGAAAGAAGCGCATATTTATCCAGCATAGTAGGAGTGTTGGGCCACAAGAAACCTTTTATTCTGCGCTCTTCCGTGGGGATTAGCTCTGCCACCATAAAAGCATCTCCATCTTCAAGGAGTTTCAGCAAATCCGGCCATTCCGTTTTGTTGTCGTTTATCAGTTTAAAAGATAATCCTGTAAGTTCTTCTGTTTCTTTTATTACATCAAAGAAAATGCCCTGCCACTGTTTTTCGTATTTATTGTAAAAGCTTACAGGATAATTATAATGTTCCGCAACAATGGGGATAACCGGATTATTGCGTATGTATTCCCGTTCTTCTTCGGTAAGCATTATGTACATTTTATGCTTTAAATATTCCTTATACCCGTCATTGTATAAATTCGCAAGATAATTACTTCCACCACCGTTCAGCGCTTTTTGCACAACCGATATAATAGGTTCAAGCATTAAATCTTGCGTGGACAATGAAACCGGCGTATAAATCAGCGGAAAAAAATCCTCTGTAACCACATCGTCAAATGCATCAAAAGCAGCCTCTGTGATATTCTCTTCAATAAAAGCGTCTGCTTCTCCGTTTTTTAACATATTGTACGCAGCGTTAGAATTATCTGCCCGCAATACTTCAAACTCATAATTGATATGCGACGATACAAGATCAACCGTAATGACATCCTCAAGGAACACTAAACGTACTGGTCTAAGCTCCGCTATCTCCTGCAGAGGCTTGCTATGCGCAATGTGAAAATATTTCAAGGAACGCGAGGCAATTGCGCCAGTCATGCGCAATGTTTTCAAACGCTCCTCTGTTTGCGTCAATTCACCGGTAAAAGAAATCTCTCCCGTTTCAAGACCCGCCATTAAACGATCCCAGTCATACAGCTTGGGCTCAAATGGAATGGAGAAGAGTTTTGTCAGCCACTCGCACAGCAAAGCAGCATAACCCCTGACATTGCCGTTTTCATCTTCAAAAGCCTCGGAAGTGTGCGTTATGCCGTAAGTAAATGTTTTGCCCTGTTTTTGAAGCGCTTCTATTGCAGCTATTTCTTCAGCGTTTACGCCAGGAATATTGCGATACGAGGAAAAAGCATAAGATTGCATTGCAAAAGACAATATTATGGCGAGCATGAGGTATTTTCGGGGGCTCATGGGGGTAATATAGTAAAAGCTGGCGGAAAATTATATAACCTTTTGCAGTTGTTGCACTCCAATCTGTATTTTTTTGCTAACATAATCAGCGTGATAGCCAAAAACTTGCGATATCTCTTCTCTGCTCCAGCCTTCTCCAAAGTAAAGCTCAACAAATAGTTGCGAAATTGGGCATAACATTTCGGAAATATTATTCACTTGCCATATCGGAGAATTGCTATCGTGGAAAACAAGAGGTGCAGTGAGCTTATACTCATCAATTATCTCCTGATTCCTCTTTTCATCTCTATAATAATCCATGCAGCAACGAAATGTTATGGTGTAAAGCCATGTTCTTACGGAAGAAAGCTCTCGGAAAGAATCTCCGCTGGTGATTATCCTTAAAAAGACCTCCTGGCGAATATCTTCGGCTACCGACTGCATATTCACGTAACGTTGCACTACTTTAAGCACGAAATCTGCATTTTCCTGCCAAAGTTCAGATATGTTCATAACGACTCCTTTTTTAGATTTACTCTCCCCAATTAAATATATTTTTATTTAGCAAATTGCACTTTTTGCCTTCATTTTGCAAACAAGTGTTTACATTTTCGTGCATTTTGCAAACAAGTGTTTACATTTTCGTGCATTTTGCAAACAAGTGTTACATTTTTGTTTTTCTACATTACCTTTAATGCCAATTTTATTGCCGCTTATTTTTATATTTCTGACCGCATGCTCAGATACTTTATTGTACAACGAAGCTACGCCGCATATATCCATTGATATAATCAGCCCGCTCTACGACACCGTTATTGTTGTAGAAACCCAGTCCGTGTATTTTAGAGCCAGCATAAATCCTCCGCTCGCACTCAGCACAACCATATCTCGCTTTTACTGGGACATAAGCTCCAGGAGCAGACCATACGAAGGCTCGCTACGCACAGAATTTTTCGCCGATACCGGGTATTACAAAGCATACTTTTACGCAGTGGACATATTGGGAGATACATTAAAATCCAAAAACATAACAATAGGCGTTTCAAAAGCGCTTGCCTGCGGTAATCTTGGTTTTGAATGCATTGATGGTACCGCAAATTTCAAATGGGAATGCAACGATATAAAAATGACTTATGATTTTTCATATAAATACAGGAACTTTGATTCCTATGTCACAACGCTAGATACAAATTTCCTTCAACTGCCTGAAAATTATCAGTTGCGAGCCGATGATTGGGAAGTTCGCATAATAGCCACAAATCGTTTTGGACTTACAGAAACTTTAAATTTAACAGAGAACACGCCATGCTATTAGCGTTTTTATTTTTAGCGATTTCCTCAGTTGCAACGTTCTCAGCGCCTCTTTTAATGCTGCCTTTAGAATCCGATGCAGACGGCAATCTCTCTGCCTTGTGGGAAAACTCCATTATGCAGGTTTTCAAAGAAGCAGGATTTGAAACCCAAAAAATAGAGCAAGAACATTTTGCCGAATGCCAGACCATAGATTGCGTAATCTCTGCAGCCAGAGCATCTGGAGCAGGAGGCCTGTTCAGAGGACGTTTGCGAGTAGAAGGCAAAGACTCTGTTAGCATAAGGCTTCGCATAGATTGGCTTGCCGGGAATTCGAGGCCGCAAACAGAGATTCAGAGAACTGTGCCTATAGCATGGGAAGAAGTTCTTAAAAGCGGCATTATCTTGAAATTATTGTCTGGAATAACAGGAAAAAACGCAGATGTTGAATATACCGGAAACAGAAACACGCATATAAGCGTTGAAACAAGCCCAGAATACGCAGTTGTCATGTTAAATGGAAATGCAATCTGCCAATCTCCATGTATATTTTCAGATAGCGGCTCCACTGCACAGATAGCCGCCTATTGGAGTTCTGGTGAAAATCTGTGGGCGGCAAAAAGAACAGTAAGGCTTAGCGGCGATACCGCAAAGGTTTTTTTAGAATTAAGACGCTCTTACACAGGCACGGAAATTCGTACAAATCCAAGCAATGCATTGGTCTTTTCCGCAGATGTGCTAAATGCAGATTCAAAACCTATGGGCAAAACTCCCTATGCTATGCAAAGTTTGCCAGGAGAAATGCAAATCAGGCTTTTTCATGAAGGTTATAGCGATACATTGCTAAATGTTAAAATTGACGCTTTGGACAAGCATATTCAATTTGTGCAGCTTGCGCCCATCACAGACCCGCAAAAAATTCACGAGCAAAATCTGCTTATAAAAAGCCAATTCAAAAAAAAACTTGGGCATGGACTTTTGGGTGGCAGCGTTGGTCCTCTTGCAATGGGAATTTTGCTCTGCGTTCTTGCGCAAGATGATTATCAAAAAGCAAGAGACATAAAAAGAGAACTTGAGCTTCCATATATTGGCGGGCCTAATTTCAAAGCAAAAGTAAAAGAAAACAACAACGCCGTTAATGATGGGGACTTAAAAAGAGGATTTGGCATTGGCTTAATAAGTCTTTCGGTGTTGTTGGCAGGTGCCGGCTTTTCGATGAGCTTCTAAAAAGGTTGGTTATTATGAAAACGATTGTAGTTAAAATAGGCGGATCGCTGGCGGTAGATGAGGCTAAATTGCTGGATTTTGCAGTTGCAGCAGCCGAGATGTCCAGAGATTTTCGCATGGTCATTGTGCATGGCGGCGGCAAAGACATAAATGCGAATTTGGCTTTGTTAAACGAAGAGCCTAAATTCATAAGCGGGCTCAGAGTTACAACTCCTGCCACAATGGACATGGTGGAAATGACCCTCAGCGGCAGGGTCAACAAAAAACTCGTTAGAATGCTGCTTTCAAACAATGCTAGCGTTGCCGGGATTTCCGGCGTTGACGCAAAGCTTTTGGAAGCAAAACCCATGCAGAACAAAGGCGATTTGGGAGCGGTTGGAGACATAGTCAAAGTGAACACGCAAATTCTTGAAGCGTTGTTTAGCGCGAACATAACCCCAGTTATTTCCCCGGTATCTTACGGAGATGGAAATGCTTGGAACGTGAACGCAGACACTGCAGCCTCTGAAATAGCGGTTGCTTTGAAAGCGGACTGCTTTGTTCTGATAAGTGACATAAGCGGAGTTTTGGATGAAAACAAAAAAGTTATTCCGAGCCTGAACAAAGAATTGGCGAGCGATTTAATTCAAAGCGGAGTTATTTCCGGAGGAATGATACCCAAAGTCCAAGGAGCATTGGAATCCATAGCGCGAGGCTTGAAATCCATACACATAGTTGGCTGGGAAGGCGCAGAAGCATTTAAAAAACAGATTGCCGGCAGCGACAATAGCGGAACAATTATTTGCTAGCGAGGAATTCCCAGCGAATCTGCCTGGCGGAGAATGGAATCGGCTCTTTTTTGCAAAACAGCTTCTGTTCCCTTGGCTTTTTCTATAATAGCATCATAAGAATCAACCGTTTTTTCTACAACGGCTTTTTCGTCCTTGACTTCCTTGCAGGAAATCAGCATAAAGAATGCAACTACTAAATAAAATTTGAGCATACATGGAAAATAGAAATTTCTACATTTATATCCATGCGTTTATTTTTAATATTATTTCTAGCATCTTTTGCTTTTGCAAACGACTTTTATAGGCATCCGCAAAACGGTGCGAAAAATTACAGCGAATCTTGGGACTATGTTTTTGTCCTTGACAACGGAGCAAAGGCATACGTTAACTATACCTGGATGAATGTGCCTGGCCAAGGATGGAAAATAGGAACTCAACTTTCTATTTGGAATCTCAATGGCAAAAGCACAAGCGTTGGACGGCAATATCCTACCGAAAGATTCAAGGAGGAGAAAGGCAAAAATACTATAAACATTAAAGACGAGTACTTAATGGAAAACTTGCCTGGCAAAGGGCATCGTGTTCTTTTTACGGCAGATAAAAACGGAAAATTCTTTTTGGATTTGAAATTCACAAGCGCAGACCCGGCGCAAATTCCCAATGAAAATGTTTTTAACATTGATGGACAAAAATACGGGCTTTACGTGCACATACCTTACGGGCGCATTGAAGGGCGCATTGGCATAAACAATGACACTATTGATGTAAAAGGCTATGGATACATGGACCACTCATGGCTAACGGATGCGGCAACGAACATGATTGCCAGGTCTCTGCTCTTCACAGGGCAAAACAAAGACAGAATTGCAGGTCGCATAAATATAGGCCCAAAAGGAGAAATACTAGGTTATGCAATTTACAAGGGAGCGCCCGTTTTGCCGGCAGAAATTCTGGAAGACGAGAGCACATACAATCCAAAGAAATTCCCAAAAGAGCTTACGATAAAATGGAAAAACGAAGAAATAGCCCCGTTGAAATTTGAGGTGAAATCTCAGGAAAGATTCAGCATCCTTGCCTATGCGGATGGTTTTGCGGCAAGGCAAGCTATGAAAATCCAAATGGGAGAGATCTTTTACTTGCGGGGGCGCGCTCAAACCCAGCATTGGGGGCGTGTTGATTGGGTCTTGTCGGGGAAGTAAAACTTTATTCGATTCTATCGCTGATTTTTGACCAGTTCAAGACTCCTTTGCGCACGATGTAGAGATAGCCTACTTCCAGAACAATCAGGAACACCATCAAAAAGGCGAACAATTCCCATCCGCCGTTCATAAACTCGATTGCAAGCGGGTAAAGAAAAGCGACTTCCAGATCAAAGACCAAAAAAAGCATCGCCACTATATAATACTTTATCGGGAACCTTTCCGAAGCGTTGCCTATCACATTGGAGAGCCCGCACTCATAGGCATCTGTTTTGACAGCATTTTTAAGCTGAGTCTGAGGTGAAAGCACCCAGTTGGCAAACATCATCCCAAACGGAACAGCCACAGCCAGCAGCACAAGGATGAAGATAGTGAAAAAAATTTCAAAGGTATCCATGTTATGGAATATAGAAAAATTTGGGAATTATATATTTCGCTTACAGCAATCCATTTCTCTGCGAGCGAATAGCTCTGTTTTTGCGCTAAAATAGCTGTTTTTATTTTTTTGCAAAAAGTTGCTATTTTCTCAAAAAATATTCTATATTTGTTCTTAGTTATGACTTTTGTCCAAACATCAAGCATATTTGCAGAGCTTCCGGTGGAGGCTCTTTTACGCAAGTTTATGTGTGATAGAAAATTTGGAATTTCACAAATAGAAAATAGCGACCCCCCCCCCCCCCCCCCCC
>WQSA01000063.1 GCA_009788135.1 Candidatus Fibrimonadales bacterium | reverse complement strand
AATGTTAACAAGTGTTTACATTTTCTGCATTTTTTTCCGGATTTTCCTTTTAAAATGCGTCTAAGTAAGTACCGGGGATTCGCTCCGGGACAGAATGGGAGTTTTTTTATGGGAAACATTGCGCAATGCATAGAAGCTGCGAAGGCCAACGTGCCGGAAGGCAAGGCTAGGGAATATGAAATGGGAATCTCTAAGGATGAGGCGAAGACGAGGCTGTTCAGCCAAATAAGATGCAACGGCGGCAGGATAGCAATAAAAAACAGAGACGGCATAGAAAGATACATAAACAAGAACTCTGCAAGGAAAATTATCAACTCAATAAGAGGCTCTACTGCTAAAAACGGCTTTACGGAAAAACAGCATTACGCCGCCGCCGCTGATATTGTTTTTTTATATGAAAATTCAACCAAAGTTTTAAACCATCCGGACTATAAAAAAAGGAGCAAAGTAGAATCTATAAATAGATTTGTTGCTCCATTATACGGAGATACTTGCGCATTCATAACAGGAAAGGTGATTGCCGACCAAGGGAGAAAGATCCATAGCCTGGAACTGACAGGAATAGGAAAGCTAGAAGGAACGATAGGCGCAGCCAAAAAACCGAATTCTATCCCAGCAACTAGCTCCCCGCTTACAATATAGTAAATGCTGAATTAGTCGCTTAGCTGAGAGTGGAGAGTTGAGAGTGAGAAGACGCTCGGAGCTTGTGGGGGAAGGTCGCTGGGCTAGCGTGCGGGGTTGAACTGGCATGCTCTCTTACCAAATATATAAAAATCGAGTATTCTTTCAAAACAGCGCTGCGGCTCATAAGCTCCTCGTTGCGGCCCTTGTTGATGTTGTAAACTTTTACGACAAGCTCGAGCATGGAAATTTCTCCGGGTTAGTTTTTTCCTATACCTTAGACGCTTTTTAAAAGATTTTTCCGGAGAAAAATGCATAAAAAGGGAAAATGTTAACAAGTGTTTACATTTTATTCTCAATTCTCCATTCTCAACTCTCAATTAAGCCGTGAATTTAGGGACGATAAATGTTTGTTAATCAAAAGTTTCTGGACGTTATAAAACTTGAAATGCCTAGGTTTTTTATCTTTTGAGAATATTTTTCTCTTAAAAACTTGTTTATGCTATCCGAATTCGGAAATTTCAGAACTTCTGCTGATATAGCCCTGACTTCGTCGTAATTTACTGAACGTATCAACTTCTTGCACTCCATAATGCACCAGGGAACCATGGAAAACTCATCCACGCCAAGACCCATCAACACTAAAGTGCTGAGCGGATCCGATGCCATTTCGCCGCACACGCTAACAGGAATACCTGCCTTGTGCGCTGCGTCAACTATCATCTTTATAGAACGCAAAACTGCTGGATGATGAGGCTCATACATAGAAGAAATTTTCGCATTGGACCTGTCAACCGCTAGCGTAAACTGAATCAAATCGTTTGTGCCTATGCTCAAAAAATCAACCCTCTTCGCTATCTCTTCTATAATCATGACTGCGCCCGGAATCTCTATCATCGCGCCAATCTCTATTTTCGGAATTACAAAACCTTCGGCTTTCAACTCCTCGCAGCAATCGTTGTAAATTTCCTTTGCGTTTTCTATTTCTAGAACGCCGGAAATCATCGGAAACATAATCCTCAAATTGCCCCTGTCGCCAACCTCTATAAGTGCCTTAAGCTGCTCCCTGAAAATATCCTGACGGTCCAGGCAAAATCTTATGGAACGCCAACCCATAAAAGGATTCGCTTCGGTCTCCATGCTGATCGAAGATAGCATTTTATCGCCGCCGGCATCCAAAGTCCTTATTGTTACAGGCAACGGATCCAACTGATAAGTCACGTTGCGGTAAGCCTCTGCCTGCTCGCTCCGCGTGGGCAGGGAATCTCGACCAAAGTAAAGAAACTCCGAGCGGTAAAGCCCAACGCCTGTCGCTCCAAAAGAAATTATTTCGCTCGCTCCCTCAAATCTCTCTATGTTCGCATTCAATCTTATATACTTTCCATCCATGGTTATGGGCTCCAAATCCCTCATGGTGAAAAGCTCCAGCTTTTGATTCTGAAAAACCTCTATCTGCTTTTTGTACTTCTCAATGTCTTCTTTGTCCGGATTGGTGATTACTATCCCATTGGTACCGTCTAGAATGAGCAATTCGTCCGCATCAAGAGATTCGGATAAATTTGTCAAGCCCATCACGGCCGGTATCTGCATCGAACGCGCAAGAATTGAAACATGGCTTGTAGCGCTGCCGGAGTCTATGGCAAGGCCGAGAACTTTCCCCTTTTCAAAATGCATGAGCATATTCGGGCCAATGGAAAATCCGGTGAGCACAACGCCTTCTTTGACCTTATCCTGCACAACCAAACTGCTCTCGTCGCTGTTCAAATGAAAAAACACGCGGTTGTAAATATCTTTGAGATCTTGAGCGCGCTCTTTGAAAATCCCATCGCTCTTCTCAAAATTCTCTATCAAAGTTTGCATGCAAATATGAAACGCATAACCCGCATTCCACAAATCATTTTTTATAAGAGAAATAACATCGTCAATCAAAGAGGGATCCTGCAAAATCATCAAATGCGAATCGAAAATTCTCGCTTCGTCTTTGCCGGCCATTCTAATCGTCAAATCCCTCAGAGACGAAATCTCTTTTTTTACCTGCAAAATTCCTCTGCGAAAAGATTCAATTTGAATCGCAGTGTCGTCCTCAGAAATCTTGATAGGAGAAATTGAGAATCTTTGCCGGAGAATTCGCTTGGTTTTTGCAATAACATAACCCGGAGAAGCCGCTTTCCCCGCGAACACTTTTCTCATTTTTGGTTCTTGCTTAGGATGCATCTTCGTAAAACTTGTTTTTGAATAATTCCGTTAACTCATCTGCCACTTTCTGCTCGTCCACTCCATTTATAATGAATTCTACTTCCGAACCAGGCACAATTACCAGCATCATCAAATTCAAAATGGATTTTGCGTTTACCTTTTGCCCTGCATACACAAGCTCAACAGAGCTTGCCGCCGGACCCGTTATGTTGACTATGTTTCCGGCAGGCCTTACATGGATGCCCAGCGAGTTTTCTACTATGAGTTTGCGACTTATCATTATGCCTTCCTAAAAGAAATCTATGTTTACATCCAGCCCGTCTCTTATGATCAAGCGAAAAAGACTGTCTGCCGAATGAATTGTTGTGGATAAATCATCGTGCAATTTGCGGTCGTTCAGCAATATGCCCAGCGTGTTGTTTTTCGATTCCAATTTCGCAGTTAAAGCCAAAACTCTTTGCACCGCCGCATCCGCTCCGTTCATCAGGTTGTTGGTTTGTCCCAGCAAGTCGTTGGCATCGGCCACCAATGTTTTAAGTGGAACTTTGTTTTCGTCCAAAATATCATTTATCTTTCTAGTGGCAACGGACAGCCCGGCCAGGCTACCTTGCAATGCAGGGTCTGCTCTCGCAATCAAGTTGGTGGCCTGGTCTTCCAAATCTTCCGCTTTTTGCAGTATGCGGTTGAACCGGTCCCTGAAATCCTGGGTCGCTATGGTGGAGTCCAGCATTTTGTGAGCTATGTTCATTATAATTTTCGCGCTGTCCAGAACCTCGCCGGCCATGCCCATAACTTCCGCTATGCCGGCATCGAACTGACCCTGTATTGTATCTCTTTCAGTCCAAAACAATGAGGAATCCCCCAAAAGCATTCCTATTTGCCGCTCTCCCAAAAGCCCTATGTTCTGCACCCTTATATCCGAATCCTTAGGTATTTTTACATCGTTCCTCAGCGAAATTCTAACGAGAACCCTGGTTCCTTGCAGGGATATGTTCTCCACCTTGCCCAATTTGACGCCATTAACCTTAACGGGGTCGTCCTGAGCCAGCGTGCTGACCTGGTTGAACCGCAAATGGTAGGTTATAAAGGTTTCGCGCGGATCTTTATCGTTTAAAAAGAATATTCCAAAAACCAAAATAAACAACGCTACAACTACAACCAAGCCTACAATAAAATATAATGTCGTGTCCTTTTTCACCTATGAACAAGCCTCCGGCAGGATAAAATATAGAAAAAAATATTGACAAGCTCACCGAAAATTGCTATATTTGTTATCCCACATGAATATCGTAGCAATAGATGGTCCCAGCGGAACCGGCAAAAGCACCACGGCAAAAATGGTAGCAGAGGAGCTTGGCTATACCTATTTGGATACCGGGGCCATGTACAGGGCTATCGCTTATTTAGTTGAGAGTGGAGAGTTGAGAGTGGAGAGTTTTCAAAATTCTCAAATTAAGCTCTCATTTGATGAAAACAACCAAATTCTTATAAACGGCGTTAATAGGGAAAACGAGATACGAGACCCTAAAATAAGCGCTGTGGTTAGCAAATACAGCGCGGTGCCTGCCATCAGGGAAGCGCTCACCGCCCAGCAAAGGGAAATAGCCTCTGCGCAGCCATGCGTGCTGGACGGGCGCGATATTGGAACGGTCGTGTTCCCAAACGCTAAACATAAATTCTTTTTGACGGCAGACTACAAAACGCGCGCCGCTCGGCGGCTTCTTGAACTGCAAAATGCGGGCAAGGCCGGGGATGAGACGCTGGAAAGCGTGGAAACAAATTTAAGAGCACGGGACAAAGCGGATTCAACGAGAGAAGTTGCTCCGCTGGTCAAGGCTCAAGACGCAATTGAAATAGACACCTCGCATTTAACAATCCAAGAACAGGTTCAGAAAGTTTTGCAAAGCGTTAGCGAGGCGGCGCGTTGCAACAACTCTTTGGACACAACCCACAAAGGTTAAAAAATGTCAAAACAGACGCTAAAAACGGGTTCTCAAGAAGATTTGGAAGAAATCTTGAGCGCCGAACAGGAAAACGAAGGCTTAATTGCCCCAATCGAATCTATGGAGGTCTATAACAATACCCTGAAGGATTTCAAGGAAGAAGTTGTTATAGAAGGCATAATTCGCCAGGTCAATGACCAAGAAGTTTTTGTAGATGTCAAAGGAAAATCCGAGGGCATAATTCCTCGCGAAGAGTTCAAAGAAGGCGAGGCTATATACGTAGGCTCGAAAATCGAAGTCTATATAGACAAATTCGAAAACGACGACGGCCGTTTGGTTCTCTCCAAGCAGAAAGCCGACTTTTTGAGAATTTGGAAACAGGTTTACGAGGCTTACGAAAGAGGCGACATTGTGCGCGGAACTCTTTCCCGCCGCATAAAAGGCGGAGTGGAAGTCGATTTGTTCGGCATTCCGGCATTCTTGCCCGGTTCGCAGATTGACCTTCGCCAGATTCCGGACATCAACATCATGATTGGCCAGGAATACGATTTGAAAATCATAAAGATAAACAAGGATCGCAGAAACATAGTCGTTAGCCGCCGCGTTGTGCTTGAAGACGAGCGCAACAAGCAGAGAGGCAATGTGCTTGATACCCTTGAAAAGAACCAGATTCGCAAGGGCATTGTAAAGAACATCACGGAATTCGGCGCGTTCATAGATCTTGGCGGCGTGGATGGCTTGCTCCACATTACGGACATGAGCTACAAGCGCATAAACGATCCGAAAGAAATCGTGCAGCTTGGCCAGGAAATAGAAGTTGTGATTCTGGACTACAACGATAAGAAAGAGCGCATTTCGCTTGGCGTTAAGCAGCTCCATCCGCATCCGTGGAAAGATGTTGCCGAGCGTTACCCGGAAGGCGTGAAGGTCAAAGGCAAAATCGTTTCCGTAACGGATTACGGCGCATTCGTTGAGCTTGAAAGCGGCTTGGAAGGCTTGATTCACGTTTCCGAGATGTCTTGGAGCGCGCATTTGCAGCATCCGAACAAGCTCTTCTCCGTTGGCCAGGAAGTTGAGGCTGTTGTTCTCAAGGTTGAAGCTGAGAACGAGCGCATTTCGCTGGGCACCAAGCAGCTTGAAGCTGATCCGTGGGAATCCATTGAGAACGAGCTTCTGCCGGGCGCAAAGGTAACGGGCGAGGTTCGCTCCATAGCCACGTTCGGCGCATTCGTCGAGATTAAGGAAGGCGTTGACGGTTTGATTCACGTGTCTGACATGAGCTGGACAAAGAAGATTGAGCATCCGAGCGAGATGATTAAGAAGAGCGACAAGGTGGAATGCGTTGTGCTTGCCGTTGACAGCGAGCGTCGCCGCATATCTTTGTCCATGAAGCATTTGGAAGACGATCCGTGGGATAGCGTTGACAACGATTTCCAGGTTGGCGTAGAAATCAAGGGCAAGATAATTCGCCTTATTGATCGCGGAGCGATTGTTGAGCTTGTTCGCGGTTTTGAGGGTTTGGTCCCTGTTTCCAAGCTTGGCACTGACTACATCAAAGTTCCAGCGGAAGCATTCAAAGTTGGCGACGAAATTCCCGCTGTAGTTTCCGAGCTAAACCACAGTCAGCGCACAATCTACCTGTCTGCCGCAGACTACTTCAAAAGTCACGGCGACGAGCTGGCAGCCTGGAAAGAGGCTCACAAACCAGGCATGAACGCAACGGAAAAAGCAAAGAAGAAAGAGAAGAAAGACAAAGAAAAGAAGAAAGAAGACGTAAAAGAAGGCTAATCACAGGTGTGCCGGATTGAAATTCAATATTCCAATCTGGCATGCTTTCCACAAAACTACATCTATATATCCCCTGTTCAATCCGGTATCCTTTTCCAATTGAGCAAACATCTTATTGCCAAGAACAAGTTCCAATCGCTGAATCCAAACATCGTGCTTAACAACGTTGATGCCCAAATTGCGAGCTATGTGATTCTTTGTTATCTCGCCTATATGCGGCAGCGTTGCCAAGTAACTTAATTTTTCATTTTCGGTTTTCAATTCATAAAATCCGTTGCGGTAATTTTCGCGACTGTTCCAGATTTTTATTATAGCTCGTATCTTATTCACATTTCCAAAAATCGGCAGCAAATTCTTTTCGCAGACATCGCCGCTGCCATATATAAAATCCATTATTTCGCGGTATTTTCGTTTCGCAATTTTCTGCCTAAACCCTCCCGCCAAAATCACGTATACGCACTCTTCCGCAAATTCTTCCGCATTTAGAATCGGCGGGTTGTGCAAGCGTTTTTTTATGGTTTCAAAGCTGTCCTTGTCTTCGCCAAGACCTGAATCTATAATGTATTTTTCCAAAGCGAAAAAAAGAGAAGCGGTTATTTTTTTCACCGGTTTGCCGGTAAGAGTGCAGGAGAGTTGGGCCATATTGGGAATTTACTAAATTAACCATACCTTGGGGATATAGCTCAGTTGGTAGAGCGACGCGTTCGCAATGCGTAGGCCAGGGGTTCGAATCCCCTTATCTCCACTTTGATAGACTTAGAACCACATATGATCTTGCGCTGCCCAGAGGCTTCTGTGCTCATTTATGCAATGCCCAGAAACACGGATTTTAGAAAAAGCTTTCCGCAAATAGAATTCAATGAGCTTGGCAAACCATGCTTGCCAAATGGACACGGTTTTGTGAACTGGAGCAACAGCAAAGAGGAATGCATTTTCGCCTATTCAAGAGAATGCGAAGTGGGCATTGACTTGGAGTTTTACCGCAACAGAAACTTCGGGGCTATTTCAAAAAGATTTTTCGCTCCAAGCGAATTTGCAAACAGCGCGGAAATTTTTTACCCGCTGTGGACAAAAAAAGAAGCATACTACAAATGCATGGGCGGAGAATTTTATTCCATTCTGAAAAGCGATTCATATCCAAATGCAAAAATCTGGCACCTGCAAGGCCCCTACAGGGAAAAACACGAGCTTGCATTATGCGTGAAATTCTAGCTCCCGTAGGCTCATACGAGTCTCTTATGGCAGCTATAAACGCCGGGGCCAATTCGGTTTATTTTGGCGTTGAAAACTTGAACATGAGAGCCAGAAACTCCGTGAACTTCGGCTTGGAAGATCTTGCGAAAATAATCGCAATATGCAAAGAGAAAAATATCAAATCTTATCTAACGCTCAACACCGTTATCTACGACGGCGAAATGGAAAGAATGCGGCAAATAGTCGATGCCGCAACCGGAATAGACGCAATAATAGCCTCGGACATGGCTGTGCTTGGCTATGCGCGCAAAAAAGGAATATCGCTGCACGCTTCCACGCAATTGAACATCTCCAACATAGAAGCTGTGGAATTTTTCTCGGAGTTTTGCGATGTAATGGTTTTGGCAAGAGAACTGGACATTTCTCAAGTTGCAGGCATAATAAAAGAAATCGAGAAAAGGCAGATAGCAGGGCCTTCCGGCAATTTGGTCCGAATCGAAATCTTTTGCCACGGAGCGCTTTGCATGGCAGTCTCCGGCAAATGCTACCTGAGCCTGCACCACTACAACCACTCCGCAAACAGGGGAGCATGCTTTCAAATCTGCCGCCGGAGCTACCTGGCAAAGGATCTGGAAACAGACGAAGAACTTGTTATAGACAACAAGTACATAATGTCTCCGAAAGACTTGTGCACAATTGAGTTTATAGACAAGATTCTGGAAGCCGGGGTTAGCATATTGAAAATAGAAGGCAGAGCGCGCTCCCCGGAGTATGTGAAAACAACGGTTGAATGTTACAGGCAAGCCGTGGAAAGAACTCTGGCAAAAGAAGAAAAGCTGGCCTTGAAGGAGAGGCTCGCCACAGTTTTCAACAGAGGTTTCTGGGATGGCTACTACCTGGGGCAGAGGCTCGGCGAGTGGTCAGATGCCCACGGCACCAAGGCTGTCAGGACAAAGGTCTATTTGGGAAAGGTTACGAACTATTTTCAGAAAATAAATGTCGCCGAGATAGTATTTGAAGCCGGCGAAGAGCTTTCCGTTGGCGAAGACGTGCTTCTAATAGGGCCTACCACCGGAGTAGTAGAGCTTAGGGTAGAAGAACTAAGGGAGAACGAAAGGGGCGTCCGGAAAGTTCAGAAAAACAGCTTATTCTCAATGCCTGTAAAGGAATTGATACGAAGAGGGGATAAACTGTATAAACTCATTCCGACGGAGAACTGACCGGCATTGCGCAAGTTCCCTGAAATTCCGCATTTTCATTTATCACAATCTGGCGGGTTTTTATGTCGCCAACAAAGCAGGAACGGCTTTCCAACGTCATTAAGCCATCGCACTCTATATTGCCATGAATTCTGCCGGCGATGGTGGCAGAGCTTGCCTTTATTTCGCCTTTTATTTTACCGGTTTGCTCAACTATGAGCGCGCCACCTGCATTAATCGAACCTATGACACTGCCCGCAATGCGAATGTCGTTTTCCAACTTTATGTCTCCCTCTATAACCGTAGAGGAGCTCAGATGCGTAAGTTCGCCATTGGATTTATTTGCCATTTAAAACCTCAAAAAGTCAATGTTTAACCTAAATATAGAAAAAGTCCCGCATTAAAAGTAATTTTCCGGATTCACATTGTTTCCGTTTATAATTATCTCATAATGCAAATGCGCTGCGGAGGAATTTCCCGTGTTGCCCACAAAGCCTATGACCTCGCCTTTGCGCGCGTTAGACCCCATTTTTATGGAAATGCGGGCTAAATGCGCATAGCGGGTTATAATTCCGCCGTGGTCTATGTCAATCACGAGCCCAAGGTCGCCTTTGTCGCCGGCAAAAACAACCTTGCCTGTGGCAGTGGCAAAAACCGGCTCGTTCATGGCAGCCGCAAAATCCACGGCTTTGTGCTCTTCCGAATAATGCTGGCTTATTACCCCAGCCATCACCGGAAGCATGTTCGGGAAAATCTCCAGATTCTGCTTGTTCAGGCTTATTTCGGTCTCAAAATCCATGTCTAGCTGAACCTTTTTGGAAGATATGTGCATAAGACGGTTTTTGTCCAAAATAGAATGTATCCTGTTTGAATCGTTTTCCAGATATGTTTCCAGAATATTGTGTATCTGAGTCTCTATGGCATAAATGGAATCCAAATCGGAAAAAGCGGTTTCGTATTCGGAGTGCCGCTCCATAAGCCATTTGTTGTCTGCCTGAAGCTTCCACGAGTTTGCAAGCTGCGTATTTATTTCTGAGAACTTCCAAATAAATACGGCGAGCAAGACTGCAGTGATGCAGACAAGCCATGTGAACAATTTAAGCCAAACCCTTCTGATGCGGTATGTTTGAACGCTGGTTGAGCCTTCCGGAATCACCTGTATGGTGTACATATTTTTCATATTGCCCTTATTGTTTGAAGGATACGGGTGAGATCGTCATAAGAGTTATACGTTATTATCAAAGTGCCTTTTTGAGGATCTTTGGGAGAACTTTTGTACTCAATCTTTGTTCCGAAAGCGCCTTGCAAAGTGTTCAGAAAATTCTTCATATCAGGGCTTATTGTTTGGGAAGCTTTTGCCGCCGTTTTTTTGGTGAGTTTCTCCGCTTCTCTTACAGAAAGCCCTTTTTCGATTATATTCTTTGCAGCCTTAACCGGATCGCTTATATTCGGAGAGAGCAGCGAGCGAGCAGCGCCTGCAGATATTTGCCCCTCAGCAATCCAGTTCTTCACCTGTTCCGGCAAATTCAGCAAGCGGAGCGAGTTTGTGATTGCCGCTCTGGACTTGCTGAGCCTCGTTGCCAAATCTTCGTGAGTGTAGCCGTGAGACTCCAGAAGCTTCTGATATGAGGCTGCCGTTTCTATAGGGTCCAAATCTTCGCGCTGTATGTTCTCGATGATTGCCCATTCTGCCATAGTCTTGTCTGAGAGCAAATCGAAAACTCTCGCTTCTATTTCGCCCAAGCCGGCAATTCTTGCCGCTCTAACTCTGCGCTCGCCGCTCACAATCTGATAGCGCCCGGCGTGTTTGCGGAGCAGAACCGGTTGCAGAATTCCTTGCAGCTTTATGCTTTCGGCAAGTTCCTGCAAAGCTTCTTTGGCAAAATGCTTGCGCGGCTGAAATGGATTTGGGTCTATAAGATCAAGAGATATTTTTGTCACGTCGCCGGCTTTTTCCGCAATATTTGCAGAATGGTCGCGCAAAATATCGTCCAGTCCTCTACCCAAGCTCATAGCTTTTTTACCCATAGCTCAGCTCTCCAAAATTTCCTTTGTCAATTTCATATATGCCTGGCTTCCGGGACCTTGAATATCATAAAGCAAAACCGGTTTTCCATGCGAAGG
>WQSA01000062.1 GCA_009788135.1 Candidatus Fibrimonadales bacterium | reverse complement strand
AACGTGGGTTTAAGATGTTCTAACAAAGCTTTGACCCTTGGGATAAAGGTATCAGGAACATCTTTGGCAGAGCCGCCAGGTCTAAAGTAATTCATGGTTAACCGCTGTCCGCACACTTCTTCAAAGATATCGTGAATCATTTCTCGTTCTTTAAAACCATAGAGCAGCGCGGTTTGCCCGCCCAAATCGCCGCCAAAGCAAGCGTAAAACACCAGATGCGAAGCGATGCGGTTAAGTTCGCAGAGCATGACTCTTATNTATTCGCCACGCTCCGGCACGCCTATTCCCATGGCTTTTTCNATTGTCATGCAAACGCAGTGGCCGTTTTGGTTTGAAGTTAGNTAGTCTTGCCTGTCGCTAAGCGGAATGTAATGGANATAGCTTTCGCCCTCAGCCTGTTTTTCCAATCCTCTGTGTATATAGCCCATATGAGGCACAACTTCAACGATATTTTCNCCATCCAGCCTNAGCACAAGGCGCAGAGCGCCGTGCGTACTGGGGTGTTGCGGCCCCATATTTACAAAAAACTCCTCCGAGCCGCTTGCAAGCGGCGCAAGTTTAAAGCCTGGAGGCAGAGGAGTATGAGTGGACATTTGAGGTTAAGGTAGAAAATTTATAGTTATCTGCTAATGATATTTGTAACTATAGTAGCTATGGCTATGGAAGCGGCGCATATGCTGCTTATTACGGCGGTCATTTTGGAAGAATCTCCTCTAAATTGTTCCAGCTTAACTTCCAATCCAGATATTTTGCTATCGATTTTCCCCTCAATCCCGACTATTTTTCCTTCAATCCCAATCATTTTTCCCTCTAGTCCAACTATTTTCCCCTCTAGCCCAACTATTTTCCCTTCCATTCCGACTATTTTCCCTTCCAGGTCTGCTATTTTGCTGTTAATGTCTGCACGCAATGTGGAAAAATCAATGCAAAGAGCGTCCATTCGCTCGTCCATGGCGTCCATTCGCATGTCAATGTGGTTTATGTGATTGCCCTGCGTGTATAGGGTTAGGGTAATGATGTCTTCGTGCGAGAGACCGCCGCCGCCCGCAATCCTTTTCTTTATCTCTTCCACTTGTGGTTTCAGAGATTCTAAAATGACATCATCCATCTTCGTTCCGTAATCGCTATTTGCGATCATAATGCAACCTCCTGTAAAAATAAAAAAAACAATCTGCATTTGTGCTATAAAATATATTCATTTTTGCAAAATGTGCCAAAATGCAAACAACTGTTGACAGATTAGGCAAAGATTCTCAGTTTACCTGAGAATTTGCCGGAAAATACTACATAAATAAAGTATCACTTTTTCCTATTTTAAGTGTTTAATAGGTATGATGAAGACTCTTTTCGCCTTTTCGCTTGTTTTTGCGGCTTTTTTATACGCCGCTCCTCAGAAAATTGAACGCTATTTGCTGGTTGCAGGCGCAAATAACGGCGGTACGGATAGAGTTTTGCTCCGATATGCTGAAAGCGATGCCAATTCTTTTGCAAACGTTATGTCGCAAATGGGCGGCATAGATCAAAATAATATATTGCGAGTTTTTAACCCGAACGCTAAAACAATGCAAAACGGCTTTGCAGAGCTGGAAAGCCGTTTGAAAAGCAAAAGCACAGGTGCTCGCAAAGAGGTGGTTGTATATTATAGCGGCCATGCAGATGAAAAAGGACTCAGACTCGGCGGCGATATTTATAGCTGGGCGGATTTTCGCAAAAATGTGAATAAATTGAGCGCAGATGTAAAAGTCGCTATACTTGATGCGTGCGGCTCTGGAGCGATAACTCGGACTAAAGGAGGGGTGTCCAAGCCAGCGTTTTTGCAAGACGCAAGCAGCGAAATGACTGGATATGCGTATTTAACCAGCTCCAATGAAAACGAAGTTAGCCAAGAAAGCGACAGGCTAAAAGGCAGTTTTTTCACGCATGCTCTGGTTAGCGGTTTGCGTGGAGCCGCAGACATGACCGGAGACGGCAAAGTCACTTTGAACGAAGCATATCAGTTCGCATTCAACGAAACTCTGCAAAGCACGCAAAGCACAACTGGGGGCACTCAGCACCCAAGCAGAGACATGAACCTCGCTGGAACAGGCGATGTTGTAATGACTGATTTGCGAGAGACCAATGCAACGCTTGTGTTGGACTCAAATATGGAAGGCAGGTTTTTTATCAGAGATGCGCAGGGCAATCTTTTTGCGGAACTTTACAAAGCCCGTGGGCGGCACGTGGAGCTTGGGATGCCAGCTGGCAAATATTCGGTGCAAATGGAAGCTCCGTCCAGAGCGTGGATGGCCAGCGATATTCAAATTTCCGAAGGCAAAAAGACAAATCTCACAATGAACAATATGCGGCAAATGAGCAGGCAAATTGCAGTGGCACGTGGAGATGCGGATTCTGTTATGACAGGTTTGGATTCGGCGCGAATGGCCCCGTTTAAGTTTAATCTTTTTGGGCACAGCACTCAACCAGAAAATGGAGTGCAACTGGGATTCTTCACTTATGCAAGCGCAGCTTTTGTTGGAACGCAAATATCGCTTCTTGGAAATGTGGTATCAAATGATATGGCAGGTACTCAGCTTACGCCGCTTATGAATATTGCCACAAAAGATTTTTACGGACTTCAAGGTACCGGTTTATTTAACTATGCGACAAATTTTAACGGAGTGCAAGCAGCCGGTACTTTTAATTTTGCATTGAAGGGCAAAGGATTGCAGGCTGGCATGATAAATCTTTATGCGCACGATTTAGATGGAGTGCAGGCATCTACAATTAACTTCGGGGACAAAGTTGCTTATGGTCAGTATGGTGTTATAAATGCCGTTGGCAAAACGGAAGTTGGCCAAGGAGGCGTGATAAATGTGGCAGGCAAAGCGGATATCATGCAGGGTGGCGTGATAAATGTAGCGGGCAGCGTAAAGGAATGGCAGGCAGGCGTGATAAATGTCGGTGGCCATGTTGGCAGGCAGCTTGGTGTTATAAATGTTTCGGCAAAAAGCGATAAAACTCCGATAGGCTTGGTAAACATTGTGGGCAACGGCATAATAGATGCAACTTTTTATGTGGATGAAACAGGCAGAGCAGGCACGGCTTTGCATCTTGGAACGCCTTATCTATATACTCTTTGGGAATATTCCATATCACCGAGTTTTGACGGTTGGAGTGATACATGGCCAAGGAGTTTTGGCTGGGGTTTAGGGACTCGTTTTGGAATGTGGGGTAATTTCATCAATCTTGATTATGCATTCATAGATGTTCCTGATGAGGGCAAAGATAATTTCAGTCTTGGTTCGGCTGATGCCAATAGAATGCACAAAATGCGTTTAGGTTTGAATTACAAGCTTTTGCCAGGCATTGCGCTTTCCAGCGGCTTAACTTTGAATGGTTTGGCTACTGCTGGCAGCGACGATTTTTGGCTTGAGCCGCGCGGCGAATATCACTGGCACTGGACATTTGGCGACCACAAGGTTAGATTGTGGCCGGGTTTGTATGCTGGTGTGACGGTTGGGAAGTTTTAGAACTTAAACATTAATCCCGCACTCGCTCCTATGCTGCTTGCAGGGAGTGAGAATGAGAGTTGTTTATTGTTAGTGGAAGTTGAGTTTACATTTGTAGTCTTTTCTTTTTCATATTTAGTCACTTTGGCATCGTCAGACATATTGGCAAGAAAATTGGTATTTGTATTATTATTGTCTTGGTTTCTAGTTTTTTCAGTCCATTCTTTCATAGTTTTTTCCTCAACTTGGAACGAAGCTGTAGTTATATTTCCTTCCACAAACAAGCTGACTACACTGCCAAGTGCTATATTTAAACCAAGCGATGCAGAATAACCCAACTCAAAAAAAGAAGTATATTCTTCTTTTTTGTATTCGTCGGAATTGCTCCAAGTATTTGTGGTTGTTGTAGTCCTGTTAGTAATGGTTGATATTTGAGGCGTGTTAAGATTAGTTCCAGTTGTTACGTTCTGTTCTCTGCGATATTTATTGCTTGCGTGCTCTTCATACTCATAAATAACTTCATCTGATATTGGAATAGAGACGCCCACTAAGGAATATAACGAAAACACATCATTTATGGGAGCCACAAATCTGAATGCTGGAGTAAGAATAATACCTGTGCGGCTTAGAGTATATATTTCCGAACTGGAACTGCTTTGGTCTATATCATTAGTCTCATGACGAGTATTTGATGAAGTATTATTGGTGTACCTTTTATTTTTACTGTTGTTTGAATTTTTAATAGCCTCAACACTGCTGAAAAAATAACCGCCATGCACTTCAAAACCGATGTTTCTATTAAACATATAACCAAGGCCCAATCCAATTTTAATACCTTCACCAAGAGAAAACGGCTCATTCTTGGTAGTAGTTTTGCCTTCGTTTATATCAGTTCTAACATCACCAAAAACTTCTCTATATTCGATGTTCCTTGACGATTTAGTACTACTTCCTGGCAATCCTAAATCGCTTGAGCCGCTTGCCTCGCCTGCTCCAAAAGCATATGAACCGCTAAGCCGGAAATAAAATCCGCTTCCATTATCTTTCTTCACTTTAACTGAATCTTGTAAAACAGGCTGTGGTTGTGCTACCTGTACTTCTGGTGCTACTTGAACTTCCGGCTGAGGCAGCGTTACCTGAACATTTGGCACGCCAAACATAGCCACGGCAACTTTATTAGAAACTTCATTGAGATCGTCTATAGTCTTAAGCGGGCTGTCAACATCGCTCATGGCTATAACTTCTGCTGTTTCCACATTGGTTATGCGAGCAGAAACCTGGTAAGAACCGAAAACTGGCATCACATTTACTGCGCAGATTGCAGAAGCGCCAAACTGCTTGGCCAAATCATTTGCCTGAGCATTGCTATCCAAAGCGGCAATCAGAAACTCATCTTGCTTTTCTATCGCCTTGTATTTTCCGCTTTTGACAAAAGATGAGAGCATTTTGGAGCCCAGCACCTTTTTCTCGTTAACGCCAATATCGCCAGTCACATAAACCGCGATCTCTTGCTCTTGTGCTGCGATTTCTTGCTCTTGTGCGAAAGCGGCCAGAGCAAACCAAGCCATTAAAAGTGTAATTTTTTTCATAGCATGCAAAAATAGAAATTTTTTTGACCATTGTCAAGGGGGCTTTCAAAAAATTTCTTTGCTATTATTTCATCAGCTCTTCCATGCCAACCAAAAATTTCTCTCTGCTGTCGTGCACAAAAGAAGTCTCGCCCGTGTCCATTCTTATTGCATCAACCGGACACGCCTCAACGCACAAGCCGCAGAAAACACAAGCCAAATGATCAATCTCAAAACGAACAGCTCGCTTCTCTACTAAACCATTCGCAGCCTCGCCACCGTCAACTCTAATGCAACGAGCCGGACACGCCGCTGCGCACATGCCGCAGGCTACGCAACGAGGCGAACCGTCTGCTCTTTTCAGCAAACGATGCTTGCCTCGGTAATTTTTTGGAATTGGAGGTTTTATTGTTGGATATGGAATTGTGGGTAAAGTTTCGTATTTAAAAAAACCACGCAAAAAATGTTTTAACGTGGTATATAAACCGCGTATGACCTCGGGTACGTATGAAGCCACCCAAAGCGTTTTCTCAGGATGCCGAACCACACGAGGCATATATTCTACCACCTAAAATGAGCGAATGCCTTGTTCGCTTCTGCCATTTTATGCGTATCTATTTTCTTGCGAACTGCACCGCCGTCATTGCTCTTTGCAGCAACTAATTCAGCCGCCAAGCGCAAGGCCATGTTCTGCTCGTTTCTCTTGCGAGCCGCTGTCAAAAGCCAGCGAAGAGCCAAAGCCTTGGCACGGTCCGGAGCTACCTCAATTGGAACCTGATAGTTCGCACCGCCAACCCTGCGAGTCTTAACCTCTACATGAGGCTTGATGTTCTCAAGGCACTGNTCAAACTTTTCCATAACGGATTCGCTNCCCTGAACTTTTTTGTCCAGCTCTTCAAGCGCTGTGTAAACAATGCGCTCGGCTATGGTNTTCTTTCCTTCCTTAAGAACCACGCCAACAAGCTCTGTGACCAAAGTCGAGTTGAAACGCGGGTCCGGCAAAATAGAACGATGAATCGATTTTCTTCTTCTAGACATTATTTCTTCCCACCTTTAGTTGGCGCGGCTNCGGCTTTNTTCTTTACGCCATATCGNGAACGAGCCTGCTTGCGGCCGTTCACNGCTTGGGTATCAAGCGCTCCACGGATTATGTGATAACGAACACCCGGCACATCCTTAACACGGCCGCCGCGGATTAACACAATGGAATGTTCTTGCAAATTATGCCCTTCGCCAGGGATGTAAGCNGTCACTTCCATCTTGTTGCTGAGTCGCACNCGGGCGATTTTGCGCAAAGCGGAGTTTGGCTTTTTAGGCGTTGTNGTATAAACACGGCTGCAAACGCCGCGTTTCTGAGGGCAGGCTTTAAGCGCTGGGGCTGTTGTGCGGTTTTTGACCTTTTTACGGCCAAGGCGCACTAGCTGTTGAATGGTTGGCACTCTAGATTCTCCTAAATGCTGGTTCTAAATATAGAATTTTTTTACTCGAGTTCATCGTCTATGTCCTCTAAATCTGCTTCCGAGAAAGAATCAACGCGAGGCTCTGCGAGCGGCACTTCATCTTTTACATCAGAATCCTTTATTTCCAAGTTGCGCAAATGGCGCGCTCCCGTTCCGCATGGCACCATGCGGCCCATAATAACATTTTCCTTCAAACCGAGCAGCTTGTCCTTTGAACCAGCTATGGTAGCTTTGGTAAGCACCTTTGTTGTTTCCTGGAAAGAAGCAGCGGCTATAAAGCTATCCATCGCAAGAGCTGCTTTTGTTATACCCAGCAATAGCGGAGCCGCTACGGCAATAGTTTTGCCCTCTTCCTGCAATCTGCAGTTCTCTATGCGAAGATTTATTCTGGAAACATCCTCTCCGGTCAAGAACTTTGACTCGCCAGGATCTGTTATGGTTACTTTTCTCATCATCTGACGGACTATGCACTCTATATGCTTGTCGGAAATGGTCACTGCCTGCAAACGATAAACCGATTGTATTTCGTCTATCAAATGCCTCTGCAATTCTTCTTCGCCCATAATGCTGAGAATATCATTTAAGCTCTGGGAGCCTTCGGCTATGAACTGGCCTTTGCGAACTCTGTCTCCGTCTTGGACGGAAAGCTGTTTGCCGTGCGGAACAACTATCTCTGTTTCGCTATCGGAACCTTTAATCAGCACTATTTGACCAGAACTCTTTTCCGAACCTAATGTAATCAAGCCCTCTGTAGGAGCAAGGATCGCAGGGTTCTTTGGCTCGCGAGCTTCAAACAATTCGGCAACTCTGGGCAAACCGCCCGTGATGTCTTTTGTTTTTCCAGCGGAACGCGGTTTTTTCGCTATTGTATGACCGCTGGCAATGGATTCTCCATCGCGAACAGTTAAAAATGCGCCATCTGGCAAGAAGTAGTGACCAACGCGCTCATCGCCTTGCATAACGTTTATGGAAGCTCGTTTGCGACCTCTCTTGTCATTGATTATAGTCCAGGTTTCTATGCCGGTTGTTTCATCAACTTCGGATATATAGGTAGTTTTTTCTATAAAATCCAAAAATTTTATTTGGCCGCCAACTGTGCTTATAGTCGGATTGTTGTGAGGATCCCACTCGTAGAGCAAATCATCTTTTTTAACCGAATCGTCATTCTTTACATTAAGTTTTGCGCCATAAGGAATTTGCCAACGGCCTTTGTTTATGCCGTTTATATCTATGAGCACAAGCTCGGCTGTGCGGCTTATTTCAACCTCAGAGCCTTCGTATTTTATTTCATCGCTGTTTTCAAGATAAACCTTGCCATCCACTGGAGCTTTCTTATTGTTGTCCACCGTTATGCGGCTGGAAGCACCGCCGATGTGGAAAGTTCTGAGCGTAAGCTGAGTACCAGGTTCGCCAATTGATTGCGCAGCCAAAACACCTACAGCTTCGCCTAAATCTACCAAACGACCGGAAGCCAGCATTCGACCATAGCACTTGGCGCAAACGCCCAATGGAGAATTGCATGTAAGCACAGAGCGTACCGCAACTTCTTCTATGCCTGCGGCAACAATTTTAGGAATATCTTCTTCCTCTATCATTTCGCCTTTCTCTACCAGCAACTCATCTGTATTAGGATGCTTAATGTCTTTTAAGGAGAAGCGGCCTAAAATGCGTTCGTCCAAACGCTGAACTATGGTTTCGCCATCGCCTTCGGTAGACTTGGAGCGGACAATGCCTTTGGCAGTCATGTGCATAGATGCCCTAACGCCAGAGTTTATAATCTCCTTTAGCCTTGAATTGGTTATAACAGAGCCTGCTGAAACTATGGCTTTTCCATCTTCTGTTTGAACTGCTTTTTCCAAAACAATGCCAATTGTTTTTTTGCTGAGCTGCTCAAAGTTTATGGCTTCAATGGTCTTCAATTCCTTGAACATCACATTGCGCAAAGTTTCTTTTTCAAACTCATCGCCTCTTTTCACCAAAATTTCCTGAGTGCCTGGATTTAAAATATCGTCAGCCGCAACATAGCCTTTCAGTCTTTTTGCAAACAAGCCAAGACCTTCGGATGTGTCTTTTATGCGTTCATAATGCTCAACAGAAATGCGTTCTGGAGCAATCTTCACTTCGCAGCAATCGTCTTCTGTTATAACAAGATTCTGCGCAACATCAACCAAACGGCGAGTGAGGTAACCAGCATCTGCGGTTTTCAATGCGGTATCCGAAAGTCCTTTGCGAGCTCCGTGCGTGGAAATAAAGTATTCCAGAGAGTTCAAGCCTTCGCGGAAACAGCTTGTAATTGGGTTTTCTATAACTTCGTGCTCGCCTATTTTTCTGGTTGGCTTTTGCATCAAACCGCGCATTCCGGAAAGCTGCTTAATCTGTTCCTTTGAACCGCGAGCACCGGAATCTGCCATCATATACAAGGGATTAAAGCCGTCTCTGTCTTTTGAAAGCAAATCCCACTGCCTCTGAGCAACATCGCTTGTTGTGCGAGACCACAAATCAATTATCTGATTATAACGTTCGCCGTCTGTAACCGCGCCCTGATCATAAAGATCTCTGATTTTATTTGCCTTTTCATTAGCTTCGTTCAACAGACTCTGTTTTTCCTCAGGAATCACCATCTCGGCAATAGCCACGGAAGAACCAGCCTTTGATGCCCATTTGTATCCTAAATCCTTTAAGCAGTCCAAATAGTCAACAGTCACATGATTGCCCTTTAAGCGGTACAAATCATCAACGGATTTTGCAATTGCCTTTTTGTTGAATGTGTCGTCTGCATAACCCAAAACTTCAGGAATCACCTGATTTAAAATTACTCTTCCTACAGAAGTTTCAATGCGCGTATCTTCTTTTATCAACAGGTTTTCAACTTTTATTCCTGCTTTTGCTATCACTTCATCGCCAGATTTATTTTCACACATTGTATCGTAATCAAAAGATCCGCGGTAAAGCCTGCGGCCCTTGCGCAAACGAAGTTTTATCTTGGCATTCAAATCAACAACGCCGTTTTCGTAAGCCTGAATAACTTCCTGGTCTGTGCCAAAGCACATGCCATCGCCTTTAACATTCGGACGTGGTTTTGAAAGATAATAAAGGCCAAGCACTATGTCTTGAGACGGAACAGCTATTGGCTGCCCGGAAGCCGGGTGCAAAATATTGTTTGAAGAAAGCATCAGAACTCTGCATTCTAGCTGAGCTTCAAACGAGAGCGGCAAATGAACCGCCATTTGATCGCCATCAAAATCTGCGTTAAAAGCTGCGCAAACAAGAGGGTGCAAACGAATTGCGGAACCTTCGATTAATTTCGGATAAAAAGCCTGTATGCCCAAGCGATGCAAAGTTGGCGCGCGATTAAGCATAACAGGATGGTCTTTTATAATGGGTTCAACTATATCCCATACTTCAGGAGCTTCGGAGTCAATGATTTTCTTTGCGTGGCGAACCGTGTTTGCCAAACCTTCTTCGCCCATCATTTTGCGAACGATAAACGGTTTGTAAAGTTCCAATGCCATTCTTTTTGGCAATCCGCATTCATGCATTTTAAGCTCAGGGCCAACAACTATAACGGAACGGCCAGAATAGTCAACGCGTTTTCCGAGCAAGTTTGCACGGAAACGTCCCTGCTTGCCTTTCAGAAGCTCGGAAAGGGATTTCATCTTCTCTTTCTTTTTCGCTTTCGGGTCGCTGTCAAAAAGATTGTCAACCGCTTCTTGCAACATTCTTTTCTCGTTGCGCAAAATTATATCAGGGGCACGCGCATCAATCAGCTTTTTCAAGCGGTTGTTGCGGTTTATAACTCTGCGGTAAAATTCATTCAAATCAGATGTTGCAAAACGTCCGCCGTCAAGCTGTACAAGCGGACGCAAATCCGGAGGAATAACGGGAAGAACATCTAAAATCATCCCTTCAGGTTTATTCGGGGAATTTTTAAATGCCTCTACATATTTAAGTCTTTTGAGAGCCTCGTATTTTTCGCTCTTTGAATTTTTATTCATTGCCGTGTTGGCCAATTCTTTTGAAAGATCTTCCAAGTTCAAGTTCACTTCGCTCAAAACTTTTCTTACGGCTATTGCACCCATATCGGCAACAAAGCTCACTTCTTTCTTTGCGTTTTCGTATTCGTCTTCGCCAATTATCTGATTCTTTTTAAATTGCGAATTGCCTGGATCTATAACTATGTACTGTTCATAGTATATAACCCTTTCCAAATCTTTTGCGGAAACTCCGAGCAAATTTCCTATTATGCAAGGCTGGTTTTTGAAAAACCAGATATGAGCTATTGGAATTGCAAGTTCAATATGGCCCATGCGCTCGCGGCGAACTTTGGAAGTTGTAACCTCAACTCCGCAACGGTCGCACACAACGCCTTTAAAGCGCTGCCTTTTATATCTGCCGCAGTTGCACTCCCAATTTTTATATGGCCCAAAAATTCTTTCGCAGAACAAACCGTCTTTTTCCGGCTTGAAAGATCTGTAATTCATTGTTTCCGGTTTGGTAACCTCGCCGTAAGACCATTCGCGAATTGTGTCTGGACCAGCAAGCTGAATAGAAATTTCAGCTACGCTTTTAGTGGAATCGTTGAATTCTTCAAGCATTGTCTGCCTCCGAAATTTTAATATCCAAACCAAGTGAACGGAACTCGCGCACCA
>WQSA01000061.1 GCA_009788135.1 Candidatus Fibrimonadales bacterium | reverse complement strand
TCAACCGTTTCAGGAAACAAAAGTTCCTGGCTAGCCAAGCTCTCGCCATTTTGCAGCGCTTGCAAAGCCTGCTCAAAAAGAATAAGCTTATGCGCCCGATGCTGGTCAATTATCAACATATTCTGCCCCTGCTCGCAAACAATGTAGGATTTACCGATTTGCATGCAGTCTAATCCTGGAGTTGAGATATTTTGAGTTGAGAGTTGAGAGTTGAGAGTTGAGAATGAAACAATTCTATCATCAGGAAAAAGTTCGGAATCAGATTTTGCAGAATAACTCTCCACTCTCAACTCTCCACTCTCAACTTTGTAAGCTGGAGCCCGCTCCCTAAGCTCGTTCACAATTGAAATAGATGGATACGAAATCGCATTTTGCAATGCATTGTGCACAGCGTGGTTCACTGCGGAAAAAACAGCGCTGTCCCTTGAAAAGCGAACTTCTCTTTTTGCAGGATGAACATTCACATCAAAAGTTTCCAGCGGCATATCCAAAAAAATTACCGCTATCGGAGAATAATCGCCATAAGGAGCATAAGCCTGGTTTATCGCTTTGGCTATCAAAGCGTTGTATATCGGGCGCTTCTGCAAAAATATATATGGAATATTCCTTTTGCCGCCTTCCAAATTTTCCGGCGAATTCACAAAGCCCCAAACCCTTATGCCAAACTCCTCCCACTCAACNGCCTTCAAAGAGCGAGCNACGGAAGCNCCCAGGCAATCGGAGATTCTGGACTGCAAGCTCCCTTTCTCGGAGCAGAACAGCATNCGATTATCCGCTCTGTATTCAAAGCGAACATTCTCGTTTGCCATGGCAAGCCTTATCACGGAGTCCAAAATTCTTGAACTCTCAACGGAATCGTTTTTCAAAAATTCCGCACGAACAGGAGCGTTGAAAAACAAATCGTTAACGGAAATTGTAGTGCCCGTGGAAATTGCAGAGTCTTCTTTGGAAGTCAAATCGCCGCCTTCAAACACCGCTTTAATCCCGCAGCTTTCAATAACCAGCTTTGATATGGAAGCAATGGAGCTAAGAGCCTCGCCCCTAAACCCGTTGGTGCTGAGTTTGAATAAATCGCTCGCATCCCTGAGCTTGGACGTTGCGTGGCGCAAAACGCTTTTCTCTATATCGTCCGGAGTTATTCCGCTGCCGTTGTCTATAATTTGAATTAAATCNTTNCCGCCTTTTTTCACGGAAATTTTTATTTGCACAGCGCCTGCGTCAAGGCTGTTNTCCACAAGTTCTTTTACGGCAGAAGCNGGTCTTTCAATAACCTCTCCTGCTGCAATTTGATTTATTACCGAATCGGGTAAAACNTGTATCATGCCACTTCCGCAGCATTCTTTGCCACGGTCTTGTTCTTTGCAATCTTAGACCTTGCAACGCCAGCTGTCTGCTGGTCTCCAAGGAAAATTCGAACAACGCGAATATTTTCTTTTGCTTCGGGTATTTTTACCTTTTCAAACAGATTTACTCTTTGATTTGTGGTACGAAGCTCTTCGCTCAAAAGACGGAATTGCTCTTCTATAACCCTGCGCTCCAGTCTCAGCGAAATCAAATTTTCCAAAGCTTTGATGCCAGAATCTATCCATACAGGGGTATCGAACAAATCTGGAACTTTGATATCAAAGTCAACGCCTTCGAACATGGGAATCGCAACGCCTGCAATATTTCCCTCGCTCACGCGAATATCTTTAACTTTTATGTACTTAGCCCATTCAACAGGCTCGGCAAACAGTTTGATCCAGTTTTCAATATCTTCCAAGAGGGCAGCTTCTTCTTTTCTTTTAGACTCAACCCTCTGCTGCAAGCCTCTGATTTCCATTTGAAGTTGTTGTTTCTTCAACTGCAAGGTTGGCAAATAGCGCTGAAATCTTTTTAGGGCATCGCGCTCAGCCTTTAAAGCGTTTTTTGTAAGTTTAACTTTGGCCATCGGAGGTAATATAGAAAAATGTTTGATGCTTACAGGCTTTGCAATGGAAAAGCTTCTGGTTTGGATGGCGTAACTATTGATAAATATGGTACTCATTGCCAAATTCAGTTTTTCAATGAAATTTTGCTTGAATATGAACAGGAACTGGTTGAAATGGCAAAAAGCCTGCTTTCCCCGGAATTTATAGCTGTAAAATACAGATTTGGCGGCAAAAGCCAGATTAAAGCGGTTTTTGGGGACAATTCAAAGACCATAGTTGAAGAAAATGGCTGCAAATTTGCAGTTGATTTGCTGGATACCTTGAACCCCGGACTCTTTTTGGATATGCGCGACGTGCGGCAAACTTTTGGCGAAATGTGCAGGGGCAAGGAAGTTCTGAATCTGTTTGCATACACTTGTTCTTTTGGAGTTTATGCGAAGAAGAACGGTGCGCTAAGGGTTGTGAATGTAGATATAAGCAAAAAGAATCTGAGCAAAGGCAAGGAGAATTTTGCGCTGAACAATCTGGAAGGCGAATTTTTTTGCGGAAGTTCCGAGGAATATGTGAGTTGGGCGGCAAAAAAAGGCAAAAAATTCGGAGCCATAGTTATAGACCCGCCAAGTTTTGCCAGGAATGGCAAAAAGACTTTCAGCGTGGCAAAAGACTTTGAACCGCTGGTTGCAAAGTGCATGGATATAAGCGATGGAATTCTATTGTTAGCCACGAATTACAGCGAGTGGAGCGTTAAAAATCTGCAAACAATAGCTGCAAAACTAGGGCGCAAAATTTTGTCAAGCGGCACTCAGGGGAAAGATTTCCCCGGTGCGGGGCTGAGCAAGGAAAGCTCTATGGTCTGGGCAATTATTCTCTAAAAGGTATAACTGCCTTCGCAGCAGTTATACCTGATCCTAAGATTATTGGCGAGTGCGAATGGGATACAAAGAACAATACTTGGGGCGGTGGCGTGAATGCAAAAATCAAGGCAGCTACTTCTATAAAGATCGAGGATACATATGGCCGCACTTGCAATGGACCTTACTTTGCGGTAGGAGGAACGCAGAAAGAGAGTATTGCCACTGGTTTAAAAGTTGATGCATGGAATGGCACGGCAACGCAAACCATGACAGGAATAACCATTAGTGCAACTTGCGCAGACAGACCTCTAACGCAAACTGCAATATCTTGCCCGAATATAACAGTTAAGGATCCCGATGCAATGTGCGAGTATGTAGCTTCTATGTGCAATGGAATTGCCATTACACAGGTGAAGACTGCAGCTCAAAATGTTTCTGCATATAATAGTGGAGCTGCATGCTTCTATGCAACTGTTCTAACTGATTTGAGAGGCGCAATAATTGTAAATGGAGAGGAGTATAATACAGGATGTGAGGCTTCAGGTGTAGGCTGGGGGTTACCTTTGTGTTCTAAAGTTATGACTGATAGAGAAAAGGTTGATGGCGGTTATTACGTGTATGTCTCTGGTTATATGAACCAATTGACAACATCAAATTCTAACAACGGTCTGCATGCGAATTGTAAATAGTCTTATCTAAATACTAAAACTCACCCCCAAGCTTTCGCAAGGGGGTGTTTTTTATAAAAAATGTAAACATATGTTTGCAAAATGCAACTGCTTCATTTTTTTTGTCCTTTTTTCAAAAAATGATATTATATTTATAAACAGTTTTTTATGGAGGCTGTTATGGCGGTAAAGGATAAAAATATTCAGATGTTTGAAGGGCAACAAGTTCGTGCTTTATGGGATGAAGAAAGCGAAAAATGGTGGTTTTCCGTGGTTGATGTAGTGGCAGTACTAACCAATCAGAATGACTATCAATCAGGCCGCAACTATTGGAAAGTACTCAAAAATCGACTCAAAGAAGAAGGAAATGAAACGGTTACAAATTGTAACCAGTTGAAAATTATTGCCCCAGACGGCAAAATGCGGCTTACCGATGTCGCCGACACAGAACAAATATTGCGTCTGGTCCAATCTATTCCCAGCAAAAAAGCAGAACCATTTAAAATGTGGCTCGCAAAAGTTGGCAAAGAAAGAATTGATGAAACAATAGACCCTGAACAATCCATAGAACGTGCCATTCAAAATTATCGTAAACTCGGATACTCAGAAAGTTGGATAAATCAAAGAATAAAATCCATTGAAGTTCGCAAGGCATTAACAGATGAATGGGATAAAAGCGGCGTAAAACAAGGCCAAGAATACGCTATGCTTACCGATTTGATGAGCAAAACATGGAGCGGCATGAATACACATGAATACAAAAAGTACAAAGGACTTAAAAAAGAAAATCTACGGGATAACATGACTAATACTGAATTGGTTCTCAATATGCTTGCCGAGGTAGCGACTACAGACATATCCATAGTTAAACAACCTAATGGATTCGATGAAAGCGCAGATGTTGCAAAAAAGGGCGCAACAGCAGCGAAAGTAGCTCGCATGCAGATTGAGAAAGATACTGGCAAAAAAGCTGTAAGCAGGCTAAATGCTAAAAGAATAAGGCAAATTAAGGCATAAAATTGTAAAACTCACCCCCAAGCTTTCGCAAGGGGGTGTTTTTTTACCAGCCTACTCCGCAAACGCAGGTATTGTTACACTTTAAATCAACTTGCAAGGAATATTTATTTTTTGTCCATTCCAATGGAATTGTCGCTGTTACATAATCATTGCCAGTTATAGTAACTGCGGATGTCCCAGTGCCTATTTTGCCACTAGCTGCTCCATTGCCGCCATCTCTAGTAACTTGACAGAAGAATGTAGCTGTGCCGCTTGGTTTCCAATCAGAAGGTAAATCCATCTCAATAACCGTAGCCTCATTGGGAAGAGTTACTTTGCCTTCAGTGCTTTTCAGTTCATAAATAGCACTCTTAACCTCTAGAGTCGGGCAATCTTTTGTTATGGTCCCTGCTAAATCACCGCACTCCGTGCTTGCCGTTACTTTTATAGTACCAACATCGCTCTCTGTCAAGACTTTCGGGAAACCATCAGAGAATTTAACAGCTCCGCAACGACCATAATTATCAGAAATTGTGGCTGATGGAGTGGCCTCTTGTCCTTTTGCCAGAACGGTCTTATCATCTTTCCATGAGCATGGACTCAAAGTCGGATTTGGTATAACTGCTGCGAAGGCAGAATCTAGTTTTTGACCTGAAGTTTTGCATTTTGCAACTACCTTGACCTGCTTGCCTACATCTCCTGTCGCCAAAGCGCTTCCTATCAAAGTTTCGTCAAATACCACATCTCCGCAGTACTCCTGCTCTGTAGTTACGCTTATGTTTTGTTTATATTTAGGAGTCTCGCCTATGTAGTAAATGCTGCTGGAAGAATAAGTATGAACGCCTTCCAGTTCTATTTTGCCACTATGGCTAGCCTTTGGCGTTGAGGTAATAGTCAACGGACTGCACTTAACTTCTCTTTCTCCTGCCGGTTTTCCATCGCCCGAACAAGTAATCGTAACATAAAGCTCTTCCCATTTCGCTTCATCAGCATTAGATGGTTTATCCGGCCATTTAATTGAGCCCGCTGGATTCACATCTCCTCCAAAACTCGGCTTAAGCTTTGCGCTAATATTGAAAGCATATTTCACATCATTCATGCCAAATGCATTTTTAGTCCAAGCCCATGCGCTCTCTGAGCAAGTTGCCCCATCTGGCTTGTTAAAATTTATCTTTATTTGCGTTTCCTTATTGCCCGTCATAACCTTATCTGGATCCCATCCGCAAGTGAAATTAGGAACTTGATAAGCATTGGGATCTGTGCTAGCGCTGCTGCGCGGAACTGCGGCTGAGCTTGTGCCTCCTCCTCCTGCGCTGCTTTGAGTGATGCGGGAAGAACTAGAAAGTTCGGCGTATGAAGGCGGTGTCCAATCATCGGATGAGCTGGAAGACCGATCTCCCGGTTGTATATGGCCTGAGCTGGAAGAGCTTTGTTTTTCTTCAGGCGGACGTTCTTTATAGAGTTTTTCGCATTCATCATCGCTATACATATCTTTTGCGCAACGATCTATCAAGCCGCCGTCTTCAGCGGCGAGATCTTTTATGGCATCCTCATATTTTCTGAATTCATCAGAGTTTTTATTGGCAAGGTCAACTATATCGCCATTGCCGCAAGCAGCCAAAACAACAATAAACGCTGAAAGCGCCAAAAGCATAATGTGAAGACTATATTTTTTCATAGCACCCTCTTGGTTAAAATATACATCTATATATAATATACAATTTTTTTTCAAAAAAAACAAAGAAAAAAGGCAAAAATCATAAATTTTTGCCTTTTTTGTGATATTTCTTAGCTAAGGACAACCGCCAGTCTTATTTGGACAAGCTTGAGACCAATACGTATGAGCACTATTACCCTTACAATCATTCGCTTGTTGATCAGTTCCCACATCCCAGCACTGACCACCATTCCACTTGCAACAACCCTTGTTGCTTGTTGATATTTCTTTTGGCGGCTCGTCACTTACACCACAACCCTTAACAAATGTACCTCCTTTGCATAAAGTAGCATCGCCTTCTTCTCCGCCTTGGAATAGCCAACCATCTCTTACGCAATCAGCTATAGTTTTTCCATCTGAACTTGGAACCGCATAACAAACGCCAAAAGCATTCCATAAACATCTGTTTCCATTGCAACCGCCGCTGGCCGAGCTAGGGGTGGTAGATGTTTGGCTGCTGCTGCTTTGAACTGATGTATTTGCAGAGCTGGATGAAGGTCTGCTGCTGCTACTGCTACTGCTTGATTGCGTCTTGGTGCCTACGGTTAATGAATTGCAATCCTGGGTTACAATTTCTTTTCCGCAAGTAACTGTGCTCTTAAGCTGAAGCAAACCGCCATTAGTCGGCCATGTTGCACTCCCTTTTATTGTACCTGAAGCTGTAAGATCCTTCCCAAGCTCAAAAAATGCCGTATCAGGAGGCATACCTGCAATATAAAGCCATGCTTTCTTAGTGCAATCCCTATCCGCATTATCATTTTTAGAATCAAAATTTATATTAACTTGCGTTTTGCCACCCGAAGCTACCTGATTTGGATTCCAAAAACAAGTATAAGACGGAACTTCTTTCCAATTAATAGGACCGCTAGATTGAGATGAACTGGAAAGCAGGGATGAAGAACTTAATTCTGCATACGACGGCGGAATCCAATCATCGGATGAGCTGGAAGACGATGCTCCTGGTTGTATATGACCAGAACTGGAAGAACTTTGCTCAGGCGGCCTATATACGGCAAGCTTTTCGCACAGATTCTTCTCGTCCTCGCTAAAGTCATCCTTGCCGCAGCGGACTATAAAGCCGCCCTCATCAGCAGCGAGATTGCCTACGGCCTTCTCGTACTCTCTGAATTCACCAGAATTCTTGTCGGCAAGGTCAACAATTTCCCCTTCTCCGCAAGCTGCTAAAACAGCAATAATGGCTAACAACGCCAAAAGCATAAAATATAAACTATGGTTGCTCATAATAACCTCTCTTAAATAATATACATTTTTTTTTTCAAAAAAGTGTTAAAATAATACATATATATTATATTTGCTTATTTAATGTGATATTTTTGGTTAATTTAGCCCCTAAAAACCGATAAAAGGCTCTCAACTTCCTGTTCCGATGAGGAAAAACCTACCTCAATAACCGCTTGCAAAGGCAAGGTTGCCAAAAAACGCAAAGGAAATTTGCCGCAATTTGCATATAAATCCGCTATAATCGGAGATTTTGCATTTATTTTGTCTGTGAATGTCAAAACAGCAACGCCATGCTTGCGAGCTATGCCCGCCACAGAGAACTTCCTAGACAAAATGCCAATTTCCGCGCACATCAAAAGCATCTCAGCCGGCTTTGGAACCGGACCAAACCTGTCCCTCAGCTCCTCCAAAAGCGAAGAAATCTCCTCGCTCGTCTCAACCCTGGCAATGCGCTGATAAATGGAAATCCTGGCCAAACCGTCTTTTATCCACACCTCAGGCAAATATGCATCAACGCACAATTCCAAACGAGGCTTGACCAAAGAATAATCCTTAACGCCACGCAACTCCTCAACTGCCTCCTTAACCATCCTTACATAAGTCTCAAAGCCTATCTCCTCAATAAACCCATGCTGTTCCATTCCAAGCAAATTCCCCGCGCCGCGAATCTCCAAATCCCGCACAGCAACCTGATAACCGCTGCCCAAATCCGTAAATCGCTCCATGGCCGCAAGCCTCTTTTGCGCAGACTTGGACACTCCATCCCCACCCTCCGGAGTCACCAGATAAGCAAAAGCCTGCACCGCAGACCTGCCTACCCTGCCCCTCAACTGATATAACTGCCCAACGCCAAACATCTGGGCATTCATAATTATGATAGTGTTGGCATTGGGAACATCAAGACCGGACTCTATTAAAACAGTGCAAACCAAAACATCGAATTCCTTGTTTATAAAAGCCGCCATAGTCTTTTCCAAATCGCTATCCGGCAACTGGGCATGGGCTACCGCAACTCTTGCGCTGGGAACCCAGGCTTCCACGTCTGCAGCAAGCTGCTCAATGCTCTGCACGCGGTCGTTCACAACAAAAACCTGGCCTCCCCTGTCTATCTCGTCTTTTACCGCCGCCGCCAAAACTGAGTCATCGCGCTCCATAACCTTGGTTTCAACAGGCAAGCGATTCAGCGGCGGAGTGTTGAGAAAAGATATGTCCCTGACTCCGGTCATGGAAAGTTGCAGGGTTCTGGGAATTGGGGTTGCGCTCATGGCAAGGGTATCCAAAGAAAGACGCATCTCTCGCAGCCTCTCCTTTTGCTTAACCCCGAATTTCTGCTCCTCGTCAATAATCAGCAATCCTATATCCTTGAACTTAAGGCTATCCATAAGCAAAGCGTGAGTGCCAACCACCAAATCTATTCCTCCCTCAGCGAGCCCTTTGTAAATCTCCTTTTTTTCAAAATTCGTCTTGTAGCGGTTCACAAGCGCAATGTTCACCGGCCAGGCAGCAAATCTCTCCGTAAAAGACTGAAAATGCTGTGCTGCAAGCACGGTTGTGGGAACCAAAACCGCAACCTGTTTTTTCGCATTTATGCACTTGAACATCGCTCGCATGGCAACTTCTGTTTTTCCAAAACCCACATCTCCGCACAAAAGCCTGTCCATGGGTTTTTGCTTTTGCATATCTTCCTTGATTTCCTTTGCGCTGCGAATCTGGTCCGGCGTGGGCGGAAATGGAAAATCGTTCTCAAATTCATCCTGCAAATTTGAGTCTTGCGGAAAGGCAAAGCCCTGAATGTATTCCCTTTTCGCATACAGGTCCACAAGGGCTTTGGCCACCTGCGCAATGCGTTTTTTCGCTTTTTCCTTGGCTCGCTCCCAGCTTTTCGTTCCCAGTTTGTTGAGCACAGGCAGAGCGTCTTCTTCGCTTCTAACCAGTTTTTCAAGCTTGTGCAAATCGCTTACCGGAAATGTGAGCCTAGCCTTGTCTGCGTATTCAATCACAACGCAATCGACAAGAGCGCCCAGAGCTTCTATGCGGGAAAGCCCCAAAAATCTTCCTATTCCGCAATCTTCGTGCACAACGTAATCGCCGTTTGTCAAAGAATCCGCGAAAACAGCGTTGTGCAAACTCGAAGCCTTCTGCTTCTTTTTAATCAAATGCCCAAATCTGTTGAAAATCTGATGGTCGCTGAGCAAAGCGAAAGATTTATCGTTAAACCAAAAGCCCTCGGAAATATATCCAACCAAAATCTCCTTTACGGCGCTCCCCTGCGACAAATGAAAAAGCCTAAGCGCTTGCCCCTGCGTAGGAGCCACCAGGCAAACATCGCCGCCATATTGCGCAATATCTTTCTCAATCCCCGAAAATCCAGAATTGGAGCGAGTCTGCGGAGTGACCAGCTCTGAGCTGGTTAGAGGGGAAAAATCCACAATAGAGTGTTTTTCCATCTCTTCAAAAATATCTTGCGGCAAATTGTAATAATCATCTGTTACGATTGAATAATCTTTTAAAAAATCAAGAGCCATGCTATCGCAATCTTCATTTAAATTCATTGGAAAAATCTCAACGCTTTCCAAACTGTCCAGAGACCTTTGCGTAAATATATCGAAGGTTCTTATGGTTTCCAGAGAATTTCCCCAAAACTCAAGGCGAATAGGGCGCTCGCACAGCAGCGGATTTACGTCCACAATGCAGCCCCTTATGGAAAAATCGCCAACGCTTTCCACAACCTGCTGCTCTCTAAAGCCTCGCGACATAAAGATTTCTCTCAGATTTTCTTCGTCTATGGGTTCGCCGGGCTTAAGGCTCAAAGTTTTTTCTTTTAACGTTTTTGCAGACGGCAGCTTTGTTTTTAGAGCTTCCAGGCTTGCAACTGCAATCTTGGCTGATTTTGCGTTTTGAATAAACTTCAGCCTTTCTTCCAAAACTCCGTAAAAAATTCTCGCTTTGTTTTCGTCTTTCGCTACGGGCAGTGAAAGCAAATCGAATTCCTCAATTTGCTCGGATAAATTTTCAAGCCACAAATCAAGGGATTTCTGGTCTTTCGCTATTATTAAAACAGGCTTTGATTGCTTCAGAAACTGCGTAGCCACCCACACCGCTTGAGCCGGGATTCCCAAGCTTCCGCAATGCGAAACCCCGCTTTGAGGAAAACTCAGCGATTTAAACCCTTCTATAGATTCTTCTGTTAAAAACTGCGCCAGCGAGCGAAAAATCATATCACTTCGCTAAAATCATCTCTCTAAACTCTCCGAAAATATGCGCCGCATCGTGCGGGCCGGGAGCCGCTTCGGGATGAAATTGAACAGAAAATACCTTCTCATTCTTTAACTTTATGCCTTCAACGCTGCCATCATTCAAATTCAGGTAAGTGATTTCCGCTTTATCTTCTATTCCCTGTGGCATAACAGTGTAATTGTGGTTTTGAGACGTGATTCCGGCCGCGCGCGAGGAATTGTGCATAATTGGTTGATTGCAACCGTGATGTCCAAACTTGAGTTTTTGCGTTTGGCCGCCAATTGCGAGCGCTATAATTTGATGCCCAAGGCAGATTCCCATCATAGGAACTTTGCCTATTAATTTTTTTGTGTTTTCAATAGCATAGCCAACAGCAGACGGGTCTCCGGGCCCATTGGAGAGGAACACGCCATTTGGTTTCATTGCCAAAACATCTTCTGCCGAGGTTTTTGAGGGAACAACGGTAACCCGCATTCCAACCTCGCTTAATCCTCTCAAAATATTTGTTTTAATTCCAAAATCGTAAGCTACTACATGAAGGTCCCCTTCAGATGAAAATTCATAGGGTTTTTCGCAAGAAACAACGCTTG